>JAYVSF010000560.1:0-12087 GCA_043775605.1 Myxococcales bacterium | reverse complement strand
GCGCGCTGCCGGGCCTCGGCCGCGAACTGCGCGTTGCCGCGGGCCAGCCGGCTGCCGTCGCCGCGCGGCCCGGTCGCGCCGTCGAGCGGGCCGACCACCTTGGCGTCCTGGGCGATCTCGGACGGCTTGGTCGGGCCGACCGCGCGCATCGACAGCAGGCCGGGGGCGCGCGGCGCGTCGGGGCGCCGACCGGCGGTGTCGGGCGGCTTGGACGACGACGGGTCGCGGGCGTCGGGCTTGACCGCGAGCTCGGGCGGCGCCGGCCGCGCGACCATCGCCTCGTCGACCGAGCCGCGGGCCACGGTCTGGTGCTCGACCCGGCTGTTGTGCTCGGCGAGGAAGCGGGCGTCGTCAGGCGCCACGTCGCTGGTCGGCTGGGCGACCTCGACGATCTGCTCGTCCATGGGGCGGGCCTGAGCGGCCGGCGGCGGCGGTGGGGGTGGCGGGGTCGCCGCGGTGAGCGGCACCAGCTCGGGCGGCGGCGGCGGCGGCGCGAGGGGCGGTAGCGGGTCGTCGAGCAGCATCTCGGGATCGAGCTGGTTGATCTTGTCGAGATCGATCGGGGTGATCGACACCAGCGCGGCCTCGATCTGATCGAGGTGGCAGCGCAGGCGGTCGCTCTCGAGCCGGTTGCCGAGGTCGGTCACGCAGGCCGGGCGATCGTCGACGAACGGGCTCGCGCACAGCAGGCTGCGGGCGGCGACCGCGAGCAGGGCGTCGCCGTCGCACGACGGCTGCAGCCGGGCGGCCGCGACCCTGGCGGGGGCCGGGCCCTCATCGGCAGCGGCGGCGGCTCCGAACGACCAGCCGGCGAGCACGCCGGTCGCGCCCGCGACCCCGGCGAGGGCGACGTGGGCCAGCGCCGCGACCACCAGCGAGGCGACCACCGTGCGGCGGGTCCCGCCGGCGCGACGCACCCGCTTGGTGGCGTGGTCGTTCATGGCGCGTTGCAAGTATACGACCGACGCACGAGAGCGGGCGCCGGTTTCTGCCAGCCCCTGATCGGTGTCGAATCCGGTCGAACCAGCGTCAGCAACGACCCTTCCGCAGCCCGCGACAGGTCTTCAGCGGATCATCGAGCTCTTGAAGACGTACGGGATCAGCACGCGCAGCTGCGGGCGCTCGCCGAGCAGCGCCGACGGCACCGGCCCGAGCGGCCCGATCCGGCGCAGCGCGCGGACCAGCGCGTCATCGAAGCCGGCGTAGCCGCTGCCGGCGTGGAGGTCGACCGAGGCCAGCGCACCGTCGGCCCGCAGGATCACGTTCGCCACCACCCGGCCCGACTTGAGCTCGAGCGCGAGCTCGTGCGGGAACACCACCTCGCGATCGAGCCGGCGGAACAGCTCGACGAAGTAGGGATCCGCGCGGGTGGCGTAGGTCGCGCGGTCGACGTCCGAGGCCTCGCCCCATCGGCTGGCGGCGGTGCCCGGATCGCGCCCGCCGTCGGCGACCATGCCGGGCGCGGTCAGGCCGGCCACGCCCTCGCCGCGATGGTCGCCGCCGCCCCGGGGCGGCGTGAGATCGAACGGATCGGGGCGGCGCTGGTCCGACGACGCGGCGACCGCGCGATCGCCCCGGGCCGGGCCATCGCGGACGACATCGACCGCAGCCGCGCCGGGATCGACGTGGGCTGCCTCGAGCGAGCGCGCGGTCGCGCCGTCGGCCCGCGCCGCCGCCGTCGCCCCGCGGGCGCCGGCCTGGGCCTCGGCCATCGGGCCGGTCGGGAGCGCGGCGCCGTCGATGCCGGTGCCGATCGTGTCGCCCCGCGAGGCCACGACCGCACCGTCGCGCGCGCGCGGCCGCGGCTCGCGCTCGCCGTACGCGACCTCGGCGCGACGGCTGATCGCCTCGGGCGACGACGCCACCCGCCCGCCGTCGGCGCGCGGCGCCCGGTAGGCCTGATCCGATGACCACAGCTGCGCGCGCAGGGCCGCGTCGTCCGCTCGATCGCGCCGATCGGTCCAGGTCGCGACCCCACCCTCGGCGCCGCCGCCGCGATCGGCCGCGCGCGCCCCCGGCAGCTCGGCGCCGCGCGGTCGGACCCGGCCGCTACCGAACCGCGCCGCATCTTCGGGACCGAGGATCGCCTCCAGCGACAGCGCTGGCACCGGTCGATCGACGAGGACGATCGCCGCGGCGGTGGCGAACGTCGTCACCGTGTCGGCCCGCGCGGCATCGTGGATCTCCGACGACACCACCGTCGCCCGCGACCGCGGGCGCTGCCGCAGGTAGACGTCGTCGAGCACCGGCCAGGCCAGGAGGTTCACGCCGACCGCGATGGCCAGCGCCGTCCACCCGTGCTGGGGTCGGCGGCGCGCGTGACCATCCATCCCTCCAGTATGCGCCATCGCGCCGCTCGCGCCGCAGCCTCGTTCGAACTCGGATCCCACGCCCCACCGCCGGCAGGCCGCCCGCTGGCCGCTACCCCCTGATGCGTGTACCGTCCCCGACGGAAGCGCATCCGCGGCTGGTGCGCGGCCCGGCCTTCAAAGCCGGTGGTGCTCCGCGCGAGCGGCGGCACGGCGGGTTCGATTCCCGTGCGCTTCCGTTTGTCCGAGGTAGGTTCGGGCGAACCCTTCGCGGCCGGCGCGGCTCTGATGGGGCAAGGAGCCAGCGACATGTGCCGTGAAGTGAAATGCCGGAAGTGTCAGAAGCCGACCTGGGCCGGATGCGGCGCCCATGTCGAGCAGGTCCTCGGCCACGTGCCGAAGAGCAAGCGGTGTTCGTGCCGCGAGACGGCGGCCAAGAACCCGCCCGAACCGACGGGGCCGGGCCTCGGCGGCTCGCTGAAGCGCCTGTTCGGCCTCAAGTAGCGGGCGCCGCGCGGCGACGGCCACCCGTCGACGCCGTGATAGCCTGACGGCTCGCCATGTCGGAGTCGCCGCCGGTCCGGTCCACCGAACACGATCTCGCCTGGGCCCGGGTCCGGCGCGAGGCCCAGGAGCTGGTCACCGCCGAGCCGGCCCTCGCCTCGTTCGTCTTCGGCGCGATCCTGAGCCACCAGTCGCTCGAGGACGTCGTCATCCACCGGGTCGCGGCCGTGCTCGACCACGCCGAGGTGCCGGCCGACATCCTGTGCCGCACGTACGAGCAGGCGCTGCTCGATCAGCCGCTGCTCGGGGTCCGGTTCCGCAGCGATCTCGGCGCCGTGCTCGAGCGCGATCCGGCGTCGCTGCGGATGATCCAGCCGTTGCTCTACTACAAGGGCTTCGTCGCGATCCAGTGCCACCGCCTGGCCCACTGGCTGTGGAGCCACGGTCGGCGCGACTTCGCGTCGTACGTCCAGGGCCGGGCCTCGACCGTGCTCGCCGTCGACATCCACCCGGCGGCGCGGTTCGGCGGCGGCATCATGCTCGATCACGCGACCGGGTTCGTGGTCGGCGAGACCGCGGTGATCGACGACGACGTCTCGATCCTGCAGGGCGTCACCCTGGGCGGCACCGGCAAGGAGACCGGCGACCGCCACCCCAAGATCCGGCGCGGCGTGATGATCGGCGCCGGCGCGACGATCCTCGGTAACATCGAGGTCGGCGAGGGCGCCCGGGTCGCGGCCGGCTCGGTCGTGCTGCGCCCGGTGCCGCCCCACAAGACCGTGGCCGGCATCCCGTCGCGGATCGTCGGCGACGCCGACGACCAGCCGGCGCGGACGATGGACCAGATCTTCGATCCGTCGATCTAGGTCTGCCACCGCCGCTCGGTCGCCTCCAAACAAGCGCTATCCTCCCCGGCGATGCAGGGCGACGAGCTGGCGGAGACGGCGGCCGAACCGGCGGCCACCGGCGGCGCGCGCCCGCTGGGGCCGGGCGACGCGATCGGCCGCTACAAGGTGCAGCGGGTGCTGGGCCAGGGCGGCATGGGCGTGGTCTACGCGGTCCACGATCCCGATCTCGATCGGCCGGTGGCGCTCAAGCTCCTGCGCGGCACGCCCGGCGACGAGGCCCGGACCCGCCTGCTACGCGAGGCCCGCGCGATGGCCAAGCTCAGCCATCCCAACGTCATCACCGTGTACGAGGTCGGCTCGGCCGGCGCCATCGACTACGTGGCGATGGAGCTGATCGACGGCAAGAGCCTGGCCGAGTGGCTGACCCAGACCCGACGCTCGACCGACGAGGTGCTGCGAGTGTTCCGGGCCGCCGCGCGCGGGTTGCAGGCCGCGCACCAGGCCGGGCTGGTCCACCGCGACTTCAAGCCGGCCAACGTGCTGGTCGGCAGCGGCGACCGGGTGGTGGTCACCGACTTCGGCCTGGCCCGCGCGTTCGACGACCTCGCGCTCGGCGACGCGGCCTCGGTCGCCGCCACCGCGCCGCCGATCGCGATCGCGGTGGTGCCCGGCAGTCGCCCCGACGCCGCCAGCCTGTCGTCGACCCTGACCCGGACCGGCGCGCTGCTCGGCACGCCGGCGTACATGGCGCCCGAGCAGTTCGCCGGGGTCACCGCCGGGCCGCGCTCCGATCAGTACGCGTTCTGCGTCGCGCTGTGGGAGGCGCTGGCCGGCGGCCGACCGTTCCGGGGCGCGACCATCGACGAGCTCCGGCGCCAGGCCCAGACCGGTGACGCGGTCGGCGCCGACGCCCTGCCCCGCCGGCTGCGGCCGACCCTGGCCCGCGGCATGGCCAAAGATCCCGCCGATCGCTTCCCCGATCTCGGCGCGCTGGTGGCGGCGATCGATCGCGCCGAGCGTCAGCCGCAGAACATGATCCTGGCGGCGACCGCGGGCGCGGCGCTGACCCTCGCGGTCGCGACCGCGGCGCTGTGGCCGGGTGGCGCACGGGCCCCGGCGGGGAGCCGGCTGCCGGCCTGCCCCGATCCCACAGCCGAGCTCGCCGGCGTGTGGTCACCGGCGCAGTCCGGCCCGCTCGCCGCCCACCTGGCCACGGTGCCCGGCGCCTGGCGCGAGCTGAGCGAGAGCCTCGATCGGGTCGCGGCCGGCTGGCAGGGCGCCCAGCGCGTCACCTGCGCGACCCCGGTCGGCCCCGAGCGCGACGGCCGCCTGGCCTGCCTCGCGCTGGTCAAGGATGAGCTCGCGGCGGCGGTGGCCTTCGCCAGCGATCGCGCCCCGACGACGCTGCGGCCGGCGGCGGTGCTCGACGAGATCGACGATCCGACGACGTGCTTGCACCCGGCCGGCAGCGCGCGCCCGGCCCTGCCCACCGACCCCGCGCTGCGGACCGCGCTGTCCGAGATCCGGACCGACGCCGCCCGCGTGCTGATGGCCGGCGACGACGCGACCTCGCGCGCGGCCACCGATCGCGTGATCGCCCGGGCCCGCGAGCTGGCCTATCCCGCGGCCCTGGCCGAGGCCCTGCTCGCCGCCGGCACCGCCGCCCATCGCGCCGAGGATTACCCCCGGGCCGAGGCGATGTTCGACGAGGCCGCGACGATCGCCGAGACCATCGCCGCCGACGGCCTGCGCGCCGCCGCGATGGTCGGCACCGCCGGCTGCACCGTCGCGCGCTCGTCGGACCCCGGCCTGATCCGGGCCGCCCTCACCAAGGCCCAGGCCGCCGTGACCCGGGCCGGCGATCCGCCCGGCCTGGTCGCGCGGCTCCAGCTCATCGCCGCAATCCTCGCGCTCGGCGCCGGCGATCTCGATGGCGCGGTGACCGGCACCGCGCAGGCCCGCGCCGGGTTCGATCGGGTCGGGCCGACGCGGGCCGCGATCATCGCGCTCGCGCTCGAGGCCGATGTCCGCAACCGCCGCGACCACGGCGACGACGTCGTCCGCGCGATCGATCTCCTGTCCGACGCGATCGCCCGCGCCGGCCGCCTGCTCGGCGACGACGACAAGGTCAGCCGGGCGCTGCGCCTGAGCCAGGCCTGGATCCTCGCCGACCACGATCCCGAGCGGGCCGCGCAGGTGTTCGCCAGCGTCGCGGCCACCGATCCGCTGCCGGCCGGCACCCATCCGGTGCGGGCGCGCGTGGTCGGCCCCGACGGTCGGCCGCGCGCTGGCGCGGTGGTCCACGTCGGCCGCCACCTGATCGCGCTGGCCGACGGCACCATGCTCACCGTCGCGGTCGAGCGGCCGCCGACCAGCCCGCGGCGGGCGGCCACCGACGCCCTCGGTCGGTTCACCGTGGCCGGCCTGGCCGATGACGTGGTCGAGGTGGTGGCCGGCGATCTGCGCTCGCGACCGACCCGGGTCCGCGATCTGCCGGCGACGATCGTGGTCCGGCCGACCCACGCCGCGCGCCTGCGCTCGCCGATCGCGGTCACCGAGCCCGGCTCGCTCACGGTCATGGTCACGCCCGCCGACGGCGCGGTCGACCTCGCCTACCAGGCCGTGACCCGCCGGCTCGACGCCCAGACCTGGGAGGTGGCCGGCCTGCCCGACGGCGTGCCGCTCCGCCTGATCATCCTCCGGCTGCGACCGACCAGCAGCGACTACATCAACCGGCCGTTCACCGCGACCGGCGCGACCCCGGTCGAGCTCGTCGTGCCCGCGCCCGCGCCCGGGGTCGTCGTCGAGATCGCGGTCCGCGGCGATCGGTTCGTCGACATCCCCGGCGCCAACGTGTTCGTCGTCGTCGGCCGCGACCTGGCCGGGACCTCGCTCACGGTCGCCGACTTCGGGCCGCGCGCGTTCGCCGCCAGCCGCCTGTTCACCGCCTACGCCCGCCCCGTCGACCCGACGACGGCGCCCGCCGCGTCGACCGCGACCGGCGCCCCCGCGGCAACCGCCGCCCAGCCGGGTGACCTTCGGGTCGTGATCCCCGAGGTGCCGGCCGGGCCCGCGACCGTGTGCGTGCTGCCGTTCGGCACCGACATCCGCGATCCCCGCCTGCTCGAGACCGTGCCCGATCCCAGCCAGCTCGAGGTCCACTGCAAGGCCATCGACGTCCCGGCCGGGGTCGCGCGCCACGCGGTGGTGATCGAGACCCCGGCGATGCAGCGCCCGCGCTGACCGTCCGGCGGCGCGATCCTACAGCTCGTGCGGCATCAGCCGGCGCGGCGCCCGGAAATAGCGCAGCGGCGAGTACGGCAGGAAGTTCGACGCCCGCGAGGTGTAGAGGTCGGCGTAGTCCCCGACCTGCTCGCCGAACCGCGAGCCCTCGTTGCCCTCGCGCAGGATCGACCCCCACGACGAGTTGAACGCCCGCTCGGTGGCGTCCTCGAGCATCTCGACCTCCTCGCCCATGATCCGCGCGCGATCGCGCAGCTGATCGATGTGGCTCTTGATCTGTCGACGGGCCTCCTCGATCCGGGCCCGCAAGGTCGGGCTCATCGCCGGCAGCGCGCGCACCGGGCCGTGGCCGGCGTCGCCGAGCACTGGCTCGGGCAGGCCGAAGCCGCCGGCCGGGCCGTGGCTGGCGGTCGCGGTGAAGCTCGCGGCCAACGCGGCGGTCACCGGCGAGCCCGCGGCCGAGGACGTCGCGACCACGCTCGCGCCCGCGGCGATCGCGGCCAGCGACGGCGCCGGCGGCGCGATCATCTGGGCCGCGGCCAGGGCGTTGGCCTCGTCGGCGAGCCGCTGCAGCCGCTTGAGCCGCAACGCCTGGAAGTCGATCTCCGACTCGAGGTTGCGGTGCCGGCGATCGAGCAGCGCGAGGTCGCTGATCTGGCCGTCGAGCCGATCCGACACCGCGATCTCGCGATCCAGCTCCTGGATGATCATCGCCGTGCGCCAGGTGTGCAGCTTCCGCAGCTTGAGGATGTCGCCGTAGATGTGATCGCCGATGTAGAGGACGTTCTCGCCGCGGATGCCCGCGAGCTCCTCGAACGCCAGGACGTTGCCGCCCTGGTACACGCGGTCGCGGCTGAACTGCCGGACCTCGGCGCCCACCTGCCGACCGGTCGCGGGATCGAGCGCGATGAACGGTCGCTGCTCGGTGAAGAACGCCGGCTTGGCGCCGCCGCAGATCACGACGTCGAAGTAGTTGCGCCAGCTCGGGTACGGCAGGCGCGCGCCGTCGAACAGGAAGCTCATGACCGTGTCGGTGTACGGGTACAGCGAGTTGGTGAGCAGGAAGAGCTTCTTGCCCGAGCTGCGCAGCTTGTGCAGGGTCTCGGCGAGGTCGGGATCCTTGACGATGTAGGCCGCGGGATCGGCGCGGATCACCGACTTCAGGGTGTCGTCGCGGTGGGCAAGGTCGATCGAGATCCGGATGTCGCCGAACAGCTTGTCGTAGTCGAACTCGCCGGGCCGGGTCCGATCGAACCAGTCGACCAGGGTCACGTACATGACCGCCTCGGGCAGGCCGAACAGCGTGTCGATCCACTCGTAGCGCGGGCTCGACAGGTTGATCTTCTCGTTGCGGTAGAGCTGCTTGCGCTCCTCGGAGGTGAGCTTGCGGAAGCCGTGGTAACAGCGGCCGACGTGGCTGTGGCGATCGGTCTTGAAGACGTTGCCGAGCTTGCGGTCGACCATCAGGCCGCGGATCGCCCACCGCGGGTCGTACGTCAGCGTCCTGATCTCGGCCGGGTAGCCGTGCTGCTCGACCAGCTTGCCCAGGGTCAGCTCGGTCGACAGCTCCTCGAGCTTGTCCTGGTGGTACAGCGCGAGCGTGTAGTCCATGTCGAACCCGATCATCTCGACCTGGTCCATGCGCAAGTTGCGGTTGCAGAACACCCGGAGGCGGCGCGGGATGTCGATCTCGGTCCGGACCTCGGCGAGCGTGGACGCGAGCTGGGCTTCGAGGTCGGACGGTGCAGCGGCCATCGCCGCCAGTCTACCGCGCCGCCCGCGGGCGATCGCCGGGTCCGGCGGCGATTGCGGTGATCGCGCCCCGCCGATACCATGGGCGCCATGAGCCAAGCGCCGGCCTCGGGCTGGAACCGCGATCCCGAGCCCTTCATCGAGCTGATCAGCGCGCCGGCGATCGCGACCCGCATCGCCGAGCTGGGCCGGACGATCACCGCCGACTACCAGGCGCTGGGCACGGGCGAGGATCTGGTGGTGCTGGGCGTGCTCAAGGGCTCGATCATCTTCATGGCCGATCTGGTCCGCGCCATCGCGCTGCCGCTGACCCTCGACTTCATCGGCGTGGCCTCGTACGGCGACGCCACCGAGTCGTCGGGCGTGGTCCAGATCACCCAGGACCTGACCAGGCCAGTGGCCGGCAAGCACGTGCTGATCGTCGAGGATATCGTCGACACGGGCCACACCGTGCACTACCTGATGCAGAACCTCGCGACCCGCGGCCCGGCGTCGATCCGGCTGTGCTCGCTGCTGCACAAGCCGGAGCGCTCGGAGCGCGAGATCCACATCGACTATCTGGGCTTCACGATCCCGAACCTGTTCGTGGTCGGGTACGGCCTCGACATCGCGCAGCGCTATCGCAACCTGCCCTTCATCGGCCACGTCGCCGGCGGCTGAGCGCGATGGCCACCGACGGCGACGCGGGTACGGACGGTGACGATGCGCCGGAGATCGTCGTCAGCGCGGGCGAGGGCGACGGTGTCGTCGCGGCGCCGCCGGGCGATGTCGCGGCGGCGGAGGCGGCGCTGAAGGCGGCGGTGCAGGGAGGGCCAAGTCCGAGTCCGAGTCCGAGTCCGAGTCCGAGTCCGAGTCCGAGTCCGAAGCCGACGCGAGTGAAGGCGCGGCGGCCAGTGACGGAGGACACTGAGGACGACGACGGCGACGCACCGAAGCGACCGCGGAGGTGGCCGCTGATCGTCGGGGCGATCGCGACGGTGGCCGCGGGGATCACGGCGCTGGTGCTGGCCGGGAAGGCCAACCATCGGCACCTGTACCTGCGCTGTGGCGCGACCCAGATCACCGCGGTGCGCGGCCGCAGCGTCCCGCCGTGGGGCAAGGAGAGCCTCGGCGGCGCGGCGTGGAAGGCGATCGCCATCCCGGCCGCGACCGAGTGCACCGATCACGCGACCGAGCAACTCACCGAGCTCGAGGGCTGGTACCTCGAGGCCCTGGTCGAGCAGGCCACGGTCGCGCTCACCCCCGACGGCGGCGACCACGACGTCGACCGGGCCGAGGCCCAGCTCGAGCAGGCCCTGCTGCTAGCCCGCTCACCCGAGCGCCGCGATCAGCGCAAGGACATCGATCGCCTGCTCGCCGACGTCACCTATGCCCGGGGCAGCGCGCGGATCAAGGCCGCGATCGCGACGCTGACCGACGCCGCCGCGCGCTTCGACGACGCCGCGGCCCGCCGACCGCGCCACGCCGCCGACGCAGCATCGTGGGCCGGGTTCGCCCGCTCGATCGCCGACCGGCTCGCCGCTGGACCGACCGGGACGCTGGTGCCGAGCCTGTTGCCGCCGTCCGATCGCGAGCGCCCGGCGGCGCCACCCGGGGTCGCGCTGCCGGTCGAGCCGACCGTCGACGGCGGAGCCTGGCCCGCGCCCGGGGTCGACGCCGGCGTGCCCGGCCTGCCGTCGGGCGGCGTCTTGATGTGATCGCGCGCCAAGGCTCGCTCGGTCCGGTCGCTGCGATCAGGCCAGGCCGTCGGTCATCGTGCGATCGATCCGGGTCTTGATCTCGACGAACCGCCGCAAGAAGTCGTAGTGGCGCTCGCGGAACGCCTGCAGGTAGCGCCGCTCGCGGGCCCGCAGCCGGAACGCTTCGGCCATCTCGTCGAGCCGCGCCGCCAGCTCGGAGCCGTCCATGAACTTCGCCATCACCTTGCGCGGACCGGTGCGCTCGACCAGGCTCACCGACCCGCCCTCGCCGGGGCCGCGGAACGTCAGGATCACGGTGTCGGGGCTCTGGGCCCGCAGCGCCGAGATGATCATCGACGGTGGCAGGTCGCTGAGCTCCTCCGACACCAGCGCGTAGTGGAACGTGTCGGACGACATCCGGTCGAGTCCCTCGCCACCGCTGGCGGCGTGGACGAAGCGGAAGCCGGCGGGCGCCGCCTCGGTCAGGGTGTCGCGCAGCGAGTCGACCTCGTCGATCAGCAGCACCGAGAGATTGTCGAAGCTGAGCGAGCGGCCGGGGTCCTTGCCCGCCAGCCGGTCGGTCAGATCCTGGGCCCGGCGCTCGGCCTCCATGAACTTGTCGAGGAAGCCGCTCTGGACGTCGCGGATCTCGATCAGCAGCGCCTCGATCTCGCGCCGGCCGATCGCCTGGCCCGCGGCCTCGATCACCCGCGACTTGAGATAGGCGACCGAGTCGGGCGTCTTGAGCACGAGATCGATCGCGCCGGCCCGCACCGCCGCCACCGCGTCGTCGAACGAGCGGCGCGGGGTCAGGGCCACGATCATCGATCGCGGCGATCGCCGCCGGACCTCGCGGATGACCTCGATGCCGCTCGACGGCGCCGGGGTGTCGAGATCGATCAGCGCCACCGAGAAGAACTGGGTGTCGACCTTGGCCAGCCCGAGCGACGGATCGCCGACGCAGGTGACGTGGAGATCGGCGGCGCCCAGCAGCGCCGCGATGCCCTCCTGGACCCCGTGATCGCGATCGATGACGAGGATCTCGGCGCCGACCACCGAGCGACCGCCGCCGGGGATCCGGGAGACCAGGCTATCGGGACGCGCGGTCATCGCCTGTCCGTTCAGAATGAGAAGGGCCGGGACACGTGGACCGGCTCGCTGCCGTCGTGAGGGGAGAAGGTCCAGCCCTGGACCACGGCCTGCACGCACTGCCCGAGCTGATCGGAACCGGTCGAGTTCTGCAGGACCTGGACGCTGTCCACGACTCCAGTAGGCAACACCGCGAGGCCGATGTCCACCTGTCCATGCAGCGCCTGATCAGCAGGCAGCACCTTGGTCGCGCTCTGGTAGCAGCGTTGCAGCCGGCTGGCCGAGGTCACGGCGAGATGATTGGCCTGGCGGACGATCTCGTCGGCCGAGACCACCGCGCTGAGGTCGGCGTCGACGTCGGTGGCCGGGGCGGCGTCGATCGGCGCGGGCTCGATGGCGACCGCGGCGTCGACCTCGGGCGCCAGCGCGGCGTCGATCGGCACGGGCTCGACCGCCGCCGCGGCGTCGACGTCGGGGAGCAGGACCACGCCGCCGTCGGTCTCGGCGACCGCGGCGTCGCTCGCGGCCCGCGGCCCGGCGTCGACGAAGACGATCACCCCGCCGTCGATGTGCGAGCCCGGTCCGACGACGACGTGGTCGGGACCGCTCGGGTGACCGCTGCCGGGGCCGCTCACAGCGCCGCTGCCCGGGCCGCTGTCGGAG
>JAYVSF010000559.1:0-22928 GCA_043775605.1 Myxococcales bacterium | reverse complement strand
GGACCCCGCTCGGCGCCGAGGTCGGCCCCGTCGTCGACCGCCTGCTCGCCGGCGCCGTCGCCAAGGCGCCGCTGACCCGATTCCCGGCCGCGACGTACCCGCTGCAGCGCGCGGCCGTCGTCGCCGGTGAGCCGACGCGGTCCAAGCACGCGCGCTTCCTCCGCCGGATGGCGCTGCACGCGATCGACGCGACCGGCGTGGCGCTGGCGGCGGCGGCGCGGGTCGGCGTGGTGCCCGGACCTCGGGTCGGCCTCTACGCCGCGGTCGGCGGGCTGCGCGCCCACTGGGACGACATCATGGCCGCGCTGGTCCGCCAGCACGACGACGGCATCGACGCCTGGGCCCGCGGGCTCGGCCAGATCCACCCGTTCTGGATGCTGCGCCACCTGTCGAACAACACCCACGCGCTGCTCGCGACCGACACCGGCGCGCGCGGCGACGGCGCGACCTTCGGCGGCGCCAGCGCTGGTGGTCAGGCCCTGTCGGCGGCGATCCGCGCGCTCGCGGCCGGCGCCGTCGACGGCGCGGTGGTGGTCGCCTACGACTCGCTGCTCGAGCCCGAGACCCTGGTCGAGTTGGGCCTGCGCGAGGGCGCGGACGTGGTGCCCGGCGAGGCCGCGGCCGCGGTCGTCCTCGCTCGGCCCGCGGGCGCCCACGCCGCTCATCCGCGTCTGCGGGCGGCGACCGGCGCCGACGGCAGCCGAGGTCGTCCGGCCGACCGGACAGTCGCCGAGGTGGTCGCCCGGGTCACCGCTGACCACCGCGACCCGGGCGCGCCGCCATCGCCCCTCGACGTCGTCGCCGCGATGGGCCAGCTCGGCGCCGCCACCGCGGTCGTCCAGGCGATCGCGCTCGCCGAGTTGCTCGGCCGCGGCGCTCATGGTCCGCACGCCCTCGCCACCGCCACCGGCGCGCCTGGCCTCGCCAGCGCCGTGCTCGTGGAGCTACCATGACCACGCCCACTCCGTCACTGACCACATCGCCCACGCCGCCACCGAAGGTCGCGCTGGTCACCGGCGGCTCGCGTGGCCTCGGCCGCGCCATCGCGCTCGAGCTGGGTCGGCGCGGCCTCGCGGTCGCGATCATCTACCGCGCCGATCACGCCGCCGCCGCCGACACCGTCGCCGCCCTGACCGCGCTCGGCGTGGCCGCGCTCGCGATCCCGTGCGACGTCGCCCAGGCTGCCGCCGTCACCGCCGCGGTCGCCGAGACCACGAAGCAGCTCGGCCCGATCGACATCCTGGTCACCGCCGCGGGCATCACCCGCGACACCCTGCTCGGCGCGGCCACCGCCGAGGACTTCGAGGCGGTGCTGGCCACCAACCTGCTCGGCACCGTCCACGCCTGCCGCGAGGTCGCGCGCCGTATGATCTCGCGCCGCACCGGCTCGATCGTCACCCTGTCGTCGGTCGCCGCCCAGCGCCCCGGCCGCGGCCAGTCCAACTACGCCGCCAGCAAGGGCGCGATCGAGGCCTTCACCCGCGCGCTCGCGGTCGAGCTCGCACCGCGCACGATCCGGGTCAACGCGGTCGCGCCCGGCGTGATCGCCACCGACATGACCGCCGAGCTGCGCGCGCTCGCGCCAGACGAGCTCCACCGCCGGATCCTGATGGGCCGGGTCGGCACCGCCGACGAGGTCGCCCGGGTCGTCGGCTTCCTCGCCTCGCCCGACGCCTCCTACGTCACCGGCCAGGTCTGGAACGTCGACGGCGGCTGGAAGCTCGACTGACCCCGCACGCTCACGCGACGGTGAACGTGACGCCAGGGAAGGCGGCGCGGACGGCGGCCAGGCGCGCGGCCAACGCCGGATCGTCGTCGTCGACCGCCAGCTCGAGGTCGCTCCGGCGAAAGCACAGCAGGTCCTCGAGGCTGTAGTCGATGTCGGGGACCGGCCGGTCGACGCGGGTCACCGCGATCCCGGCCTCGACCGCGCCCTGCTCGATGGCGGCCGCTGCGCCGAACACGTCGTCGTGGCCGGTGAGCACGAGCCTCATCCGCCGATGCTACGCGAGGTCCGAGGTCGGAGCTGGCCCCCGGCGGCCGGGGTTTCGTGCACCATGGCGCGAGCCGTCTGCGAGGACCGATGCCCGACTCGACCGACCCCGATGCTCTGCCGCCGCCCTGGGCCGATGGCGTGGCCTATCTCGACTGGCTGCGGACCCGGCGCAGCGTGCGCACGTTCGCCGACCGGCCGATCGAGCGCGCGGTGCTCGAGCGCCTGATCGACGCAGCCATCACCGCCCCGTCGAACACCAACCGCCAGCCGTGGCGGTTCGCGGTGGTGACCGACCCCGACCGGCGCGCGGCGATCGCCGGCGCGGTGCGCGATCGCGCCGACGAGATGAAGGCGATCATCGCCCGCGGCCACCACGCCGACGACTACGGCAACTACGGCGACTTCTTTCACGAGCCGCTGGCGGCCGCCGCCGCGATCGTGATCCCGCAGTACCGAGCCTATCCCGACCTGATCGCCAACTTCATCGCCTCGGGCGGCGGCAATCCGGCCCGGTTCCCGACCGCGGCCGCGATGCAGGCCGAGCTGTGCTCGACGGCCGGCGCGGTGATGAACCTCTTGCTCGCGGCCCACGCCCATGGCGTCGGCGCGTGCTGGATGGCCGGCCCGATGATCGCCCGCGACCTCATCGGCGCCCAGCTCGGCATCTCCGAGCCGTGGCGGATGATCGGCGCCGTCGCCCTGGGGTACCCTGCCGGCGCGACCCCGGAGCGTCCGCGCAAGCCGGCCAGCAAGGTCGCCGTGTGGTTCGACGAGCCGCCCGGCACGGCCCCCCGCGACGCCTGAATACCTGACGCCTGACGCGTGACCCAGGAGCCCCGATGTCCGACGCTGTAGCCGACTCCACCCCGCCGGTCGCCGAGGCCGTTCGCCAGATCGTCGCCGACGCGCTCGGCAAGCCGCTGGCCGACGTCGGGATCGCGTCGAGCCTGATGGAGGAGCTCGGCGCCGAGTCGCTCGACTTCCTCGACATCGTGTTCCAGCTCGAGCAGAGCTTCGGCATCGAGATCACTCGCGGCGAGATGGAGCGGGCCGCGCGCGGCGACATGTCCGATGACGACTTCGCGCCCGGCGGCGTCATCTCCGACGCCGGCCTGGCCCGGCTGCGCGAGCTGATGCCCGAGGCCGAGGCCCGGATCAAGCCGGGGCTGCGACCGCGCCAGATCCTCGCGCTGTTCTCGGTCCAGACCTTCGTCAACCTCGTCGTGGCCAAGCAGGCCGGACGGACGGCCTGACCGATGACGCTGATCAGCGGCCGCCTGCTGCACTCCACCACCAGCCTGTGCAAGGACTGCAAGCAGGCCATCCCCGCCGACCTCATCGCCAGCGCGGCCGACGAGGTGTGGATGACCAAGACCTGCCCGGTCCACGGCGATCAGGAGGTCCGGATCTCGACCAGCGTCGCCTGGTACGAGCGGACCCGCGCGATCGCTGCCCAGCCCAACCCGCCGCCCGAGCGTCACCCGGTCGACAAGGGCTGCCCGTTCGACTGCGGGCCATGTGAGAGCCACACCCAGCAGGTCCGGCTGCCGGTGGTCACGATCACCAGCGCCTGCAACCTCGACTGCCCGATCTGCTACGTCCACAACAAGAACGACGACGCCTACCACATGCCGGTCGGTGAGTTCGATCAGATCCTCGCCAACCTCCGGCGCGACCACGGCGCCGAGCTCGACATCGTCAACCTCACCGGCGGCGAGCCGATGATGCACCCGCGGCTGTGGGACTTCCTCGAGCACGCCCAGGCCGCCGGCATTCACCGGGTCACGGTGTGCAGCAACGGCCTCAAGCTGGCCAAGGACGAGGCGGTGGTCGCGCGCCTGGCCGCGCTCGGCGCCCGGGTCGCGCTGTCGTTCGACTCGTTCGATGACGACGCCGACTTCGCGCTCCAGGGCGCGCACCTGGTCGCGACCAAGCTGCGCAGCCTCGAGCTGCTGGAGAAGCATGGGGTCCCAACCACGCTCATCCCGGTGATGACCAAGGGCGTCAACGATCACGAGATCGGCGCGATCATCGAGCTCGGCATGCGGCTGCGCTGCGTCCGCCACCTCGAGATCCACACGATCACGTACACCGGCCAGGGCGGCGTCAACTTCGACCGCAGCGGCCGGATCTCGATGGTCGAGGTCCTCGATCGCATCGCCGAGACCACGGGCGGCCTGCTGGTCGCTGACGACTTCGTGCCGTCGCCGTGCGCCCACCCGCTCTGCTACCAGATCGCGTACCTGCTGGTCGATCCGGCTGGCGGCCCGCCGATCCCGTTCACCCGCTTCCTGCCGGCCGAGGAGCTGTACCGCGCGCTGGCCGACCGGCTGTACCTCGAGCCGACGCCGGCGTTCGAGGAGTCGCTCAGGGGCGCGATCGATCGGATGTGGGCGGCCGACGAGACGGACGTCGAGGCCGCGCGCATCCTCGCTGCCTTGCGCCGGGTGCTCGACGATCTCTACCCGGCCGGCGGCCACGTCGATCGCCTGGCCCAGCTCGCGGCCGGCGAGCGCTGGATCAAGGCGGTCTACATCCACTCGCACATGGACGAGGAGACCTTCGACACCGAGCGCGCCGCCGAGTGCTGCGACTCCAACTGCTACGCCGACGGCCGGACCATCCCGGTCTGCAACTACAACGTGCTGTACCGCGACACCGAGGCGAAGTTCGTCGAGGCCCCGCGCGACTGGGGCGCGCGCGACGGCGGTCAGCGCGCGTTCGGCGAGCGGTCGCGCTCGCTGCCGGTGGTGCGATGAGCGACCCGGCCGCGACGACCACGCCGGCGACGGCGACGCTGACCCCTGGGTTGACCGGCAAGCGCTGCCTGGTCACCGGTGGCACCCGCGGCCTCGGGCTCGCGATCGCGTGCGCGCTGGCCCGGGCCGGTGCGCGGGTCGCGATCACCTACCGCCGCAACGTCGAGGACGCCGAGGCCGCGCGGGTCGCGCTGGTCGCGCTCGGCGTCGAGCCGCTGGTGTTCCAGGGCGCGGTCGCCGATGCGGCCCACGTCAAGGCCACGGTCGCCGCGCTGACCCAGGCCTGGGGCGGCGTCGACGTCCTGGTCAACAACGCCGGGGGCACCCAGATCCTGCCGATCGCGCTGCTCGAGGAGGCGGACTGGGACGAGGTGGTCGACGCCAGCGCCAAGGGCACCTACCTGTGGAGCCGGGCCTGCCTGCGCTCGATGATCCGGGCCCGCAGCGGCGTCATCCTCAACATCGGCTCGTTCGCGTCCGAGCGCGTGATCGAGGCGCCGATTCACTACGCCGCGGCCAAGGCGGCGGTGCGCGGCCTGACCGAGGCGATGGCCCGCGAGGTCGGTCGCTACGGCATCCGGGTCAACCTGCTCGCGCCCGGCATGCTCGACGTCGGCATGACCCTGGCGTTGCCGCGCCACCGGGTCGACGAGTACCTGTCGCAGTGTCCGACCGGCCGGCTCGGTCACGCCGACGAGCTCGCGGCGTGGGCGGTGTTCCTGGCGTCGGACGCGGCGCGGTTCGTGACCGGCGCCAAGATCGCCGTCGACGGGGGAGTCTAGCGATGACCACGCCGCAGGCCGCGACGACGCGGCGAGCGCTGGTGCTGGGCGGTTCGGGCGCGGTCGGCCGCGAGGTGGTGCGGGCGCTGGCCGCGGCCGGCGTCGACGTCGCGTTCACCTACCGGCGCGCTGCCGACGTCGCCCACGCGCTGGCGACCGAGACTGGGGCCCGCGCGCTCGCAGTCGACCTGACCGACGCCGCAGCGGTGCGCGCGCTCGGCGCCGAGGTCGGCGGTCGGGCCGCCGGCGGGCCGTCGATCCTGGTCCACGCCGCGGTCACCAGCCGGCTCGCGCCGCTGGCCGAGGCCACCGACGACGACTGGGCCGCCGCCCACGCGGTCAACCTCCGCGCGCCGTACCTGGCGGTGCAGGCGCTCTTGCCGTCGTTGACCGCGGCCGGCGGCAGCGTGGTGCTGATCGGCGCGCTCGATCGCACCCAGTCGGTGCCGGCCCCGGCACACTTCGCGGCCAGCCAGGGCGGCCTGGCGGCGATGGCGATGGCGATGGCCCGCGAGCTGGGCGGGCAGGGGGTCAAGGTCAACCTGGTCGCGGTCGGGCTGCTCGACAGCGGCATCGGCCGCGAGCTGAGCGCCGCGATGGTGACCGACTACCGCAGCTTCAGCGCGCTGCGCCGGCTCGGCACCGCGCGCGAGGTCGCGGCGGCGGTGGCCTGGCTCGCCCTCGAGAACACCTACATGAACGGCAAGATCCTGCCGGTCAACGGCGGCCTTTAGCGAGCCTCAGCGAACGCTCGCGCCGGCCCACGGGATCGCCGCGTCAGATCCGCGACAGTGGGCGCCGGTGTCGCCCGATGCCAGGATGCGTGGGCCATGAAGCTCCGCACGCTCGCCACCGCCCTGGTCGCCGCCGCGACCGCCACCCTCCTCGCCGTCGCCCCGGTCGCCGCCCACGAGCCCGGCCCGTTCGAGGTCAAGGAGCTGCCCGCGACCAGCAAGCTGCCCAAGGCGACCAAGGTCAAGGGCAACCAGATCCTGCAGAGCAAGCTCCTGGTCCTCGAGGGCAAGGACAAGCACGCCCTGCGCGGCACGTCGATGGTCAACCCCGGCGACGGCAACGTCGGCGGCGGCTACAAGCTCGACGGCTTCAAGAAGGCGCCGAACCTCTGGGGACCTGACTGGTCACGGGTCAGCGGGTGGCGGCGGGCCGGCCGCGGCCGAGCGTGATCAGGGCCGGCGCCGGCGCCTCGCTGAAGCGGGCGTCGCGATCGCGGTAGAGGACGTTGTAGGCGCACGACGGGATGCTGCGGCCGTCGGGCTCGCGGATCGCGACGCAGCACTGTCGGATGCGGTCGGTGTCGAAGGTGTCTTCGTCCATGTGCGAGTGGACGTAGACCGCCTTGATCCGGCGCTCGGCCGCGGCCATCCGCGCCGCGGTCGGCAGGTCGGCGGCGAACGCCTCGTCGAGCAACCCGCGCAGCCCGGCCAGCACCAGCTCGGGATCGAGCCCGGGCGGCAGCTCGATCGCGCCCGCCCACAGCCGGCTGATCACGTCGTGCAGGCCGGCCTCGAACGCCGGGCTCGGCTCGAGGTACAGCCCGCCGCCCAGCACCGCCCGCAGCACGCCGGTCGACAGGAAGCGGGGCAGGGGCAGCCAGCTGCCGTCGGGCAAGGCCAGGACGTAGGTCACCAGGTAGCAGAGCGGGTGGGCGGCCGGCGATGGCACGAAGTCGTCGACCCGCAATCGCCCGCCGGTCTGGGTCTCGAGGTCGCGCAGCACCTCGTAGGTGGAGTAGCGGCCGCGGCGATCGAACTCGAGGCCGCCGTGGCCGGTGAAGGTCATCGTGTGCAGCTCGATCGAGCGGACGCACGCGGTGGCCAGCCCGAGCTCGACCAGGGCCCCGACCTCGTGATCGTTGTGGCCGCGGGCCAGCACCGGCAGGAGCGTGGTCGGCACCCCGGCGGCGTCGAGCCGGGCCAGGACCTCGAGCTTGGCCGCGGCCAGCGGGCCGCCCAGCATCGCGCGGTTGGTGTCCTCGTCGAGCGAGTCGAACGACAGGATGATGCGGGCGCCGGCCGCCGCCAGCCGGGGCAGGAAGTCATCGTCCTTGAGGAAGCGCAGGCCGTGGGTCGACAGCGTGACCCGGCGGATGCCCTCCTCGGCGCACAGCTCGACCAGCCGGATCACGTCGGGGTGCAGGGTCGGCTCGCCGCCGGTGAGGTTGATGATCCGGCGCTCAGGGTCGGCGCGGCGCAGGTGGCCGAGGACGGCGCGCAGCTCGGCCTCGCTCATGTGGTACGCGCCCTCGTTCTTGTTGTGGGTGTAACAGATCGGGCAGTCGAGGTTGCACGCGCTGGTGATGGGCACGATCGGCAAGAGCGCCTCTTGCTCGTGCGACGTGCAGGGCCCGCAGTCGAACGGGCAGCCCTGGCTGGTCGGCCGCGGCCCGTGCGGCGGGCGCAGCAGCGGCGCCATCGCCATCACCCGCTCGTACCAGGCCGCGCTCGGCGACAGCGTGACCTCGGCCGGGCCGTGGTCGTCGCACAGCTTGCGCAGCACGACCGCGCCGTCGACCCGCCAGATCTCGGCGGGGACGCTGCGCCGGCAGGTCGCGCACAGGCTGGTGGTCCGGCGGTACAGGTGCTCGTCGGTGGCGAGGTCGATCATCGGCGGGCTCCGCGGCGGCGGGTCAGCAGGGTGTCGGCCGCGATCATCAGGCCGAGGCAGGTCAGGGTCATCACCATCCACATCACCGGCACCGACGTGCTGATCCGGTCGAGCGGCGGCCACACGACGTAGGCGGCGTTGACGTTGTGCGCCGGGTCGGTCAGCGGCCGGGCGACGACCATCGCCGCGACCCCGACCATCCACGCCGGCAGTGCGATCGGCCCCGGCCACGGCCGGCGCAGCAGCCACCACCCGCCGAGCACCAGCGGCCCGCCGTGGGCCGCGACCGACGACAGCAGGATCTCGCGGGCGTGGGCGGCGTCGAGCAGCCACATCGGCGCGCCCCACACCAGGTGGAAGAGCCACGCCCCGGCCACCACCCGCGGCGAGCCGGCGACCAGGCCGATCACCATCGCCACCGTCGCCAGGTGGCACAGCCAGGCCAGCCCGTCGAGCTGGCCGATCCCGAGCGAGACCCCGCGCGAGACCAGGGCCAGCACCAGCAGCCCGGCCAGGATCGGCGCCCGGTGCGACGTCGACGCCGATGTCTCTTCGCAGCGCGTCGCCGACAGCGACGTCGACGCCTGCAGACCCGCGCTCGCCATCCGCTGACTCTACGCCAGGACGAGGACCGTGTATCGCGCGCCGCGATGTGCGTGGCGGTCGCGGTCTGGCTCGGGATGTAGCGCTACGACCGCCGCGGCGCGCGCGCGGTCATCACCGTGGCGTGATACGGGACGCGGAGGTGACCGCTGACGACCTCGACCGTGACGTCGGCGAAGGCGGCGCGGGCCAGGGCCGCGTAGCCGTCCGGCGCCCGGACATCGGCGCCGCGGTCGCGCTCGACCAGGAAGCGCGAGATGCGGCCCTGGCCCGGCACCAAGGTCGGGTCGTAGGTGACCAGCGCGCCGCCGGGCGCGAGCACGCCGGCGGCGAGGTCGAGCAGCGCGCGAGCGTCGTCGTCGCCGAGGTGGTGGAGCACGCCGATCGCGATGACGCGATCGAAGCGGCCGAGCGCGGCCATGGCCTGGCGCTCGACCCGGGCCTGCCAGAACCGGCCGCGCTCGCCGTGGCGCGCACGAGCGGCGGCGATGTAGGTCGGGTTCTCGTCGAAGCCGTGGTAGTCGATGCCCGCGGCCAGGTGGTCGAGCACCGCGGCCGGGCCGCAGCCGATGTCGAGCACGCGCATGCCGGGCTCGGCCCGAACCCACTCGCGCACGAACCGGCGCTGGAAGCGCTGCGCGCCCAGCAGATCCTGGAAGCCCTGGTAGAAGCGGGGCAGGCGGAGCAGGCGGCGGAGGCCGGTGTCGCGCTGGGTCATGGCGCGCCCCATCCTGCCGGAAACCCGACCGCGTACGCCACCAGCCAGTCCTTGCCACCGCGGGTCTGGCCCTGGTAGAGGAGCCGGCCGGGCGCCGGACTCGGCGGCGCCAGGTGGCGCTCCAGGTTGCTGTAGATCAGCACGCCGCGCGCGATCGTCGTCGGTGCGCCCGTCACGTGCCAGCCGCCCGGGCGTGGACCGTCGAGCAGCGCCAGCGCGCGATCGACATAGTGGGCCTGACCAGGCCCACCGACGGCGCGGGCCGGGCGCGGCCCGAGGACGACGTAAACCGGCGCGTCGCCCGGCACGTCGCGCGCGATCACCGCGCCAACCTCGCGCACCAGCTCACCGCGAAACCGGCCGTGCTGGGGATGGCCGACGACCAGGCCGGCGGCGGTCGCCGTGATGACCGCGGCGTACAGGCCGGCCCGCGCCCGCGCGCTGCGCTCGCGCCAGACCTCGGCCAGGCCGGCGGCGGCGACCAGCACCAGGATCGGCGTGACTTGCAAGAGGTAGCGCATGGTCCACGCGCCCCACCGCAACACGTGGACCGTGATCGCGAGCTGGACCACGAGCAGGACCGCGAGCGTCAGCCGCGTCGACGGTGGCGCACGGCGCGCGAGCCAGCGGCCACCCGGGATCAGGGCCACGGGCAGGCCGATCCCGAGGGCGCAGCTCCAGGTCAGGTACAGCCCGAGCCGCACGAGGTTGTGCGGGAACGGGCGGGGCGCGGCCTCGCCCTCGAACCCGACCTGGCGACCGAGCCAGGCCCGCAGGTAGTAGCTGACGTCGTCGAACGCGATCGCGAAGTACACGGTGGCGAGTACCTGCAGCGCCGCGAAGCCGACCAGCAGCCACACGGTCCCGCGGTGCAGGGCGCGGCCGTGCCAACTCCGCCACGCGCCGAGCGCCACGAGCGCGACCAGCACGATCGCCGCGCTCTCCTTGACGTACTGCAGGTAGCCGAGGGTCGCGCCGGCGACCAGCCACAGCCACCAGCGGTCGCGCCGCTCGGCCCCACCGGCCGGCGCGCTCGTCGCCCGTCGGTCCGGAGCCGGTCCCTGCGGGTGTCGTTGGGCCCACATCAGCGCGGCCAGGACCCCGGCCAGCCCGGTGGCGAACAGGCTGTCCTGCAGCCAGATCGTCGCCTGCCAGACGTCGATCGGCAGCACCGCGGTCAGCCAGGCCGCGAGCACCGCGGCCCGCGGCCCGCCGACCCCGAGCGCGGCGAGCGCGATCAGCCCGATCCCGAGCAGCGACGCGATCAGCGGCACCGCGGCGAACGCGCCCTCGCGCGGGCCGGCGATCGCGACCGCGGCGGCCAGCGGCAGGTTGACCCCGACCCGACGGGCGTTGACCGTGTACGGGCTGCCGAGCTGGTCGGGCATCGAGTGCTCGACCGGATCGTGCCAGACGTGCTGCGCGGCCCAGGCGTGGGTCAGGTCGTCCGACGCGATGGTCCCGGTGTAGGTCGCCAGCCGCACGATCAGGCCGACCACCACGGCGGCGGCGACCAGGGCGACGGTGCGCCAGCGCGAGGCCATCGCGCCGACGCTACCTCAGAACCAGCAGCCGGGCGTTGAGCCGCGGGCCGGGCCGTGGTGAATTGCTGGCCCAGTGCGCAACGTCCTCGTCACCGGCGGCGCCGGCTTCATCGGCTCCAACTTCGTCCGCCATCTGCTGGCGGCGCGGGCCGACGTCCAGGTCGTGACCTACGATCTGCTGACCTACGCCGGCAGCCTCGAGAACCTGCGCGACCTGCCGGATCCGGCGCGCCATACGTTCGTCCGCGGCGACATCGGCGATCGCGCGGCGGTCGACCAGGTCCTCGCCGAGCACGCCCTCGACACCGTGGTCCACTTCGCCGCCGAGTCGCACGTCGATCGCTCGATCACCGGCCCGGGCGCGTTCATCGCGACCAACGTCACCGGCACCTTCGTCCTGCTCGAAGCGGCGCGCGCGGCCTGGGCCGGTCGCTTCGCCGACGGAGGCGTCCGCTTCCATCAGGTCTCCACCGACGAGGTCTACGGTGCCGTCCTGCCCGACCTGCCGGCCGTGGTCGAGGGCGCCGCCTACGCCCCGCGCTCGCCGTACGCCGCGTCGAAGGCCGCCGCCGATCACCTGGTGCGCGCGTACCACGTCACCTACGGCCTGCCGGTCAGCCTCAGCATCTGCTCGAACAACTACGGCCCGTACCAGTTCCCCGAGAAGCTAGTGCCGCTGATGATCGTCCACGGCGCGCTCGGCAAGCCGCTGCCGGTCTACGGCGACGGCCTGCAGATCCGCGACTGGCTGCACGTCGACGATCATTGTGCCGCCATCCTCGCGATCGTCGAGCGCGGCCGGGTCGGCGCCACCTACCACGTCGGCGGCGGCAACCAGCCGACCAACCTCGAGCTGATCGGCCGGCTGTGCGCGCTGCTCGACGCCCGCTATCCCCAGGGCGCGCCCCACGCGTCGCTGATCAAGTACGTCGCCGACCGGCCGGGCCACGATCGCCGCTACGATCTCGCGATCGACCTCATCGAGCGCGAGCTCGGCTGGCGCCCGACCCACGCGCTGGCCGACGGCCTGGCAAGGACGGTGGCCTGGTACGCCGAGCACGGCGCCTGGCTGGCCGCGATCCGCGACAGCGACGACTTCCGCCGCTGGCTCGCGCTCAACTACGAGCAGCGCGCCGACCTGCCGACCACCGGGAGCAAACCATGAAGGGCATCCTCCTCGCCGGCGGCCGTGGCACCCGACTCTACCCGATCACCCGCGCGGTGTCGAAGCAGCTCCTGCCGGTCTACGACAAGCCGATGATCTACTACCCGCTGTCGATGCTGATGCTGGCCGGCATCCGCGACGTGCTGGTGATCTCGACGCCCGAGGATCTGCCGGCCTACCAGCGGCTGCTCGGCGGCGGCGAGCGCTGGGGCCTGCGGATGCAATACGCCGCGCAGGGCGCGCCGCGCGGCCTGGCCGACGCCTTCCTGGTCGGCAAGGACTTCCTGGCCGGCGATCGCTGCGCGCTGGTCCTCGGCGACAACATCTTCTACGGCTCCGGCCTGCAGGACACGCTCAAGCGCGCCGCCGCGGTCGAGTCCGGCGCAGTGATCTTCGCGTATCCGGTCAGCGATCCGACCCGCTACGGCATCGTCGAGCTCGGCCCCGACCGCGCCGTGCGGTCGCTCGAGGAGAAGCCGGCCGCGCCGCGCTCGAACCTGGCGGTGCCCGGCATGTACTTCTACGACCAGCACGTGTCCGAGCTGGCGGCCCAGGTCGTGCCGTCGGCGCGCGGCGAGCTCGAGATCACCGACCTCAACCGGCTCTACCTCGAGCGCGGCCAGCTCCGGGTCGAGGTCTTCGGCCGCGGCACCGCCTGGCTCGACGCCGGCACCCACGCCTCCCTGCTCGAGGCCTCGAGCTTCGTCCACGCCATCCAGCACCGCACCGGCATGATGATCGCGTGCCCCGAGGAGATCGCCTGGCGCATGGGCTTCATCGACGCCGCCGCGCTCGCCGCGCTCGCCGCCGAGCTCCCCGACGAGTACGGCGAGTACCTCCGCGTCCTCCTCGACGGGGGACCGGCTCCGGGGTCGTAACGTCCCGCCCTCGCTTCGCAATCCGAGGCCACCGCGAAGATGTTCACGATCCGGCGGCGGCGCGAATCACGGCGAGCACCTTGTCAGCGTCGAACGGCTTGAACAGCTTGCGGTTGTCGATCGAGTCGAGGAATGCCGCCAGCGACGGCCGGAACGCGTCGCCGGTCATGAACACGATTCGGCGCTCGAGGCCGGGCCAGCGGCGGGCCACGCTGGCGTGGACCTCGGCGCCGGTCATGCCCGGCATCATCAGGTCGCACAGGATCACGTCGGAGCCGTCAGGCCGCGAAGCTGGTCACGGCCGCGACCACGCGGTCGACGTCGCCGGGCTCGAGGCCGGCCCACAGCGGCAGCCGGACCAGGGTGTCGGCGGCGCGCTCGGTGACCGGACAGTCGCCCGGCTGCCCGCCGAGCCGGCGGCCGACGTCCGACAGGTGTAGCGGCTGGTAGTGAAACACGGCGTGGACGCCGTGGCTGGCGAGGTGGGCGATGAGCCGGGTCCGGGTGTCGAGGTCACGCACGCGCAGCCAGTAGAGGTGGGCCGGGTGGACCGCGCCGTCGGACACGTGCGGCTGCTGGACCCCGTGGCGCGTGGCCCACGGCGCGAGCTCGGCGTGGTAGCGGGCCCAGATCGCGTGGCGCGCGGCCTGGATCGCGGCGGCGCCCTCGAGCTGGGCGACCAGGACCGCGGCCAGCAGCTCCGACGGCAGGTAGCTCGAGCCAACGTCGACCCAGGTGTACTTGTCGACCTGGCCGCGGAAGAAGCGGGCCCGGTTGGTGCCCTTCTCCCGCAGGATCTCGGCGCGATCGACCAGCGCCGGATCGTTGATCACCAGCGCGCCGCCCTCGCCGCAGGCGACGTTCTTGGTCTCGTGGAAGCTCTGGGTCGCGAGCCGGCCGAGGCTGCCGAGTGGGCGGCCGCGCCAGCTGCCGAACAGGCCGTGGGCGTTGTCCTCGACGAGGGTCGCGCCCGGCGCGGCGGCGACCAGCGCCTCGTGATCGCAGGCCACGCCGGCGTAGTGGACCGGGACCACGACCCGGGTCCGGGCCGTGACCCGGGCGGCGACGCTGACGGGATCGAGATCGAGGGTCCGCGGATCGACGTCGGCGAACACCACGGTCGCGCCCCGCAGGGCGAACGCGCTCGCGGTCGACACGAACGTGAACGACGGCACGATCACCTCGTCGCCGGGGCCGACGTCGAGGAGCAGCGCGGCCAGCTCGAGCGCGTGGGTGCACGAGGTGGTGAGCAGCACCTTGCCGCCGCCGACCGCGTCCGCGATCAGCGCCGAGGCCAGGGCGGTGAACCGGCCGTCGCCGCACCAGCGATCGCCGGCCAAGGCCTCGGTGACCAGGGTCGCCTCGCGCCCGGTCCGGTACGGACGGTTGAACGGGATGGTCGCGGCCACGCGCCAGAGCGCATACCATGGCCTCACAGGGTTGGCAGGAATCCAACCCTGTGTCATCGATCGATCAGGACCGAGGCGGCCCCGGTCCCGATCTCGACACGGCAACCCCGGCCCGACCTGCGGTCGGAGCCTCAGGCGATGAGCGAAATCCAGACCCTCGCGGTCGACGGCGGCTGGCTGCGCTGGCGACCGACGCCCTGGGACGCCCGCGCGCTCGGGGTCGCGACCGTGGAGCTGTGCGAGATCGCGGTCGAGCGCGACGACGTGGCGCCGCCGTTGCTGGCCGCGCTCGAGGCCGCGTGCGTGGCCGGCGGCGTCGGGCTGGCCACGGTGCGGATCGACGCCGGCCGGCGCGGGTGGAAGCACGCGCTGCAGGCCGCGGGCTTCGAGTTCGTCGAGACGTCGCACCCGCTGACGCTGGCGCCGCTGGCCGGGCGCGACGTCGAGCGGGTGTTCCGGCGGACGGTCGCGATCGAGCGCGCGACCCGCGCCGATCAGGCCGAGCTGGCGGCGCTGGCCCGCGACGGCTTCGATCATTCACGGTTCCACGAGGACGTCAGGATCCATCCGGCGCGGGCCCGGGCCCGCTACCACGGCTGGATCGGCGACAACCTCGACGCCGGCGACGAGCTCTGGATCCACCGCCGGGCGACGGGCATCGCCGCGCTGATGACCTTGCGGGTCACCGGCGATCAGGTCCAGCTGTTCCTGGGCGGCACCCGGCGCGGTGACGAGCTGGTCGCGCCGATGTTCTGGGCCGCGATCGTGGCGATGCTGCGCGACCGCGGGCTGGCGGCGATCGCCACCCGGGTGTCGGCGGCCAACCTGCCGGCGTTGCGGCTGCACCACGCGCTCGGCTTCGTGGCCACCGCCACCGACCTCGGCTTCACCCGGATCTTCCCCGGCGGCGAGCGGGTCGGCACCGCGCCCTGACACCGGCGCGCGATCGCCGCGGGTTGCTGCGCGCGCGGAGGTGCGCTAGCTTAAGCCGCGCGCTGTCCGCGTCTCTGCCCATGACCGCCCGCCGCCTCCACCGTCGCCGGTCCCGCCTCGCCGCGGTCGAGCGTGCGCTGACCGGGCTGCTGGCGATGCTGGTGGTGCTGGGCGGCGTCCTCGATCTCCATCACCAGGCGACGACGCGCCACCTGCGCTGCGCCGAGCACGGCGCGCTGGTCCACAGCTCGGCCGGCGCGCTCGATCTGGCCGGGACCGGCGACCCGGTCGGCATTGCGCTGCGCGCGACCGCCAACGAGTTCCACCAGGTCCCTCGCAGCGGCGAGCACCGCGAGCACGAGCACTGCGCCTTCCCGTGCGCGGCGACCGCCTCGACCGTCGAGTCGCCGCGGCTGCATCCGGTCAAGACCGACGCCGCGCCCCCCGCGGTGGTGGCCATCGTTGATGTCGCCGTGACCCCCGGTCGCGGCGTTTACCGCAGCGCGCCCAAGACCTCACCGCCAGCGTAGCCGACGACGGCGGCGCCGCGCGCCACCGTCTCGTGCGTCCAGGGTGCCGGGCACAACGCCCGGTGAACGTCGCGCCGGCCAGGCGCGATCGCGGTCACGTCCCAAGGAGCGCGCATGCGCACCACACCATCCGGGTCCATCCGGGCCACCGTCGTCGGGGTCGTCCTCGGCGCCGGCGCTGCGAGTCTGATATCCACGTCCGGCGCGCAGGCCCAGACGCCGCCTGCCGACACAACTCCCACCACCACGGTGCCCGCGTCGACCGCCGACCTCGACGCCCGGATCCAGGCTCTCGAGGACCAAGCCGAGGACGCCAAGGACGAGGACGAGGATCTCAAGTCCGAGGTCGACGATCTCAAGGACCGGCTGGCCGCCAGCAAGCCGCCGGCGACGCTCAACGCCATGAACCCGCAGATCACCGCGTTCCTCAACGGGGTCGGCCGGTTCGACGACAAACCAGTATACACCCCGGCCGGCGAGCGGGTCGACGATCGCCTGTTCATGCGCACCCTCGAGGTCGAGATGCGCGCGGCGGTCGATCCGTTCGCCGACGCGGTCGCGATCCTGTCGCTTGAGAACGAGGCCGGCAACGGCTTCGGCGTCGATCTCGAGGAGGGCTACGCGGTCATCAAGAAGCTGCCGATCCTCGACAGCGCGCCGCTCGGGCTCAAGCTCAAGCTCGGCCGGTTCCGGGCGCCGTTCGGCAACGCCAACCGCATCCACATGCACGACCTGCCGTGGACCTCGCGGCCGCTGGCGATCTCGCGCCTGCTCGGCGCCGAGCACGGCGAGCTGTTCGAGGGCGGCTTCAACGAGGTCGGCGCCGACGCCGAGGTCATCCTGCCCACGATCATCCCCGGCGCGGTGATGGAACTCAACGCCGACGTCGTCGACGGCGGCGACATCGCGATCAGCGGCACCGCCCCTGGCGACCATCGCCACCTCGGCTACCTCGGCCACTACAACCTGTTCTTCACCGTCGCCGACGCCCACGACTTCAACCTCGGCGCCTCGGCCTACGCCGAGCGCGGCCCGCACGCTGCCCGGCTGTACGGCGTCGACGCCCTGTACAAGTGGAAGCCGATCGCCGCCGGCGAGTTCCACAGCGTCGTGCTCGGCGGCGAGTTCCTGTACGGCGATCGCCACTTCGCCGACGACACCGGCGCCCTTGCCCACACCACGCCGCTGGCCTGGTACGCGTTCGGCCAAGTCCAGCTCAACTGGCACACCTACCTCGGCGCCCGCTACGACCTCGCCCAGGATCCCGCCAACGACGCGATCACCACCCGGGTCGCGGCCGGATACCTCAGCTACTACACGTCCGAGTTCCTCCGCTTCCGGGTCGGCTACGAGCACCGCTGGAGCGACCTCCCGTCCGATGACGGCATCAACTCGGCGATCGCCGAGGTCAACGTCGTCTTCGGTTCCCACCCCACCGAGCCGTACTGGGTCAATCGCTGATCCGAGTCCAGGAGTCCATCATGCGCTCATCTCTCGTCACGTTCGTGGCCGCGCTGGTCGCGGTCGTCCTCACCGCGACCACGGCCACCCCGGCCAGCGCGGCACCCAAGAAGGTGCCGGTGGTCACCACCCTCAACGTCCTCGCGGCGATCACCCGCGAGCTCGGCGGCGACCGGGTCTCGGTCACGTCGCTGGCCAAGCCCAACCAGGATCCCCACACCCTGGTCGCCAAGCCGACCTACAAGGTCATGGCCAAGAATGCCAAGCTGTTCGTCGAGCTCGGCCTCGGCCTCGACACCTGGGGCTCGGCGGTGACCGACGCCTCGGGCAACCCCGGCATCCAGACCGGCCAGCCCGGCCGGGTGGTCGCGTCCGAGGGCATCACCACCAAGGAGCTGCCGGCGACCCTGTCCAAGGCCTGGGGCGACATCCACCCGCAAGGCAACCCCCACGTCTGGCTCGATCCGGTCAACGCCAAGCAGCTCGCGGTCAACATCGCGGCCGGGCTCATCCGGGTCGACCCCGACGGCAAGGACGTCTACAACGCCAACCTGGCCGCGTTCCAGACCAAGCTCGACGACGCGCTCTACGGCCACGACCTGGTCGTCGAGTACGGCACCAGCAAGCTCGAGCGCCTGTCGCGACGCGGCGAGCTGATCGACTACCTCAAGGGCAAGGCCACCTACGCCAAGCTGGGCGGCTGGCTCAAGCGCGCCGAGCCGCTGCGCGGGGTCAAGATCATCACCTACCACAAGACCTGGATCTACTTCGCCGAACGCTTCGGCCTGGTGATCGACGGCGAGATCGAGGAGAAGCCCGGCATCCCGCCGTCGCAGGACTACCTCGCGAAGCTGATCGCCAAGATCAAGACCGACGGGGTGAAGGTGCTGTTCGTCGACACCATCTATCCGGCCAAGGACGGCGAGTTCATCGCCGGCAAGACCGGCGCCAAGATCGTCGCCAGCCCGATCGACGTCGGCGGCGTGCCCGGCACCGGCGACTACTTCGCGCTGATCGACACGCTGCTCGACCGCACCCTCGCGGCGGCGAAGTAGGCGGCCGTGGGCTACGTCAACGAGCTGATCGCCATCAACGGCCTGCCGCTCCTGGCGTGCCTGTCGGTGTCCGGGATCCTGGTCTATCTCGGCATGCACGTCGTCGAGCGCAAGGTCATCTTCGTCGACCTCGCCCTGGCCCAGATCGCCGCGCTCGGCGTGATGTGGGCGATCCTGATGGGCTACGACCACGAGAAGGAGACCCTGGCGGTCACCCTGTACTCGCTCGCGTTCACCGCGGTCGGCGCGCTGGTGTTCTCGATCACCCGGACCAAGAACGAGCGGGTCCCGCACGAGGCCTTGATCGGCATCATCTACGTCACCGCCACCGCCGGCGGGCTGGTGCTGGCCGACCGGTTCGCCCTCGGCACCGAGGCGCTCAAGGAGCTGATCGCCGGTCGGGTCGCGCTGGTGACCCCGGCGATCCTGACCAAGCTCGTGATCAGCTGCGTCGCGGTCGGGGCGGTGTTCTTCGCGCTCCACAAGCGGCTGATGCGGATCAGCACCGACCCCAAGGCGGCCGAGGCCGCGGGCATGTCGATCCGGGTGTGGGACTTCGTGTTCTACCTGCTGTTCGGCGTGCTCATCACCCAGTCGGTCGGCGTGCTCGGCGTGCTGCCGGTGTTCGCCTACCTGGTCATCCCCGCGGTCGCGGCCGCGTTCCTGTTCGAGACCGTGCGGGCCCGGCTGCTCTTCGGCTGGATCTTCGCCGGCGTGATCAGCCTGGTCGGGCTCGAGACCGCGCGGGCGTCGCAGCTCGATCCCGGGCCGACGATCGTGTGCCTGTTCGCGGCGGCGCTGGTGGTGCTCGGCGTCTTCCTGTTCTTGCGCTCGCAGCGGTTCACCGGCAAGGCGGTGCTGCGGGTGCTCGGCTTCGTCGTGCTGTTCGCCGGGTTCCTCGGCGGGACGTTGCTGTTCCGCAAGGCCCAGCCCACCGACGAGCTGGCCACCGCGATCGGCTTCGCCCGCTCCGGCGATCCGACCCGCATGCGGCAGGCGATGGTGAGCTTTCGCCACTTTCCCGAGGCCCGCGCGCGCTGGATCCCGCTGGTGCTGCCGATGCTGAGCCAGGCCGATCCGGTCGCACGCGACGCGGCGGCGGCGCTCCTGGCCGACACCCACGCCGTCGAGGCCGCCGGCCCGCTGGCGGCGCGGCTCGGCGCCGGGGTCGAGACCGACGACAACACCCGCGAGGGCGTGATCCGCGCCCTGCGCACGCTGCACGAGAGCAGCACGGTGCCGGCGCTGGTCGAGGCCGCCGAGCGCGAGGAGGAGCCCGACCTCGCGATCACGCTGGCCCAGGTCGCGTTCGAGCTGGCGACGCCCGAGCAGGCCGCCGTGGTCGCGCGCGCGACCGCGGTGGTCGCGAAGATCGCCGGCGATGACGGCGCCCCCCGCGCCGCCCGCCGCGACGCCGCGGACCTGCTGCAGGCCCACGGCGGCACCAGCGCCGCCGGCGCGCCGCCGTCAGCGCCGCCGCCGCCCGCTCCAACCACCCCAGCGCCGACTCCGACTCCGACGACGCCGGTCTCGCTGCCGCCGCCGACCTGACCGGCCCGGGGTGCCGGTCGCCTCGTCGTCGGCCCGGGTCCGGTGCTATCCTGGGTTCATGCAGGCCGCGAAGCTCGCCGCGCCCGAAGCCCCGTTCCCCGCCGTCGCCGACGGGGACGTCCGGCTGGTGATCCACGGCGTGAGCTGGGACCGCTACGTCGCGATCCGCGAGCTGCTCGAGGGCAACGCCGGGCTGCGGATGACCTATCTCGAAGGAACCCTCGAGATCATGAGCCCGTCGTCCGAGCACGAACGCGAAAAGACCCTCATCGCCCGGCTGGTCGAGGCCTGGGCCGTGGCCCGGCGGGTCGACCTGAACGGCTACGGTTCGGCGACGTTCCGCAAGGAGGCCAAGGCGCGCGGCGCCGAGCCCGACGAGTGCTACGTGGTCGGTGCGCTCAAGGAGGTGCCGGACATCGCGATCGAGGTGGTCCTGACCAGCGGCGGCATCGACAAGCTCGCGGTCTACGCCGGGCTCGAGGTGCCGGAGGTCTGGTTCTTCCGCCGCGGCGCGTTCGCGCTGCATCGCCTGGGCGCCCAGGGCTACGAGCGGATCGAGCGCAGCGTGGTGCTCCCGGAGCTCGACCTCGACAACCTGGCCCGGTTCGTCGGCCACGACGGCCAGACCGCCGCCGTCCTCGCGTACCTCGAGACCCTGCGCTGACCGGGCCGGCGCTCGCGGGGTGATAGGCTCGACCCCTCTCCCGTGCGCTTTCCCGGACGTCGCAAGCACAGACACTACTTCCCGGTCCACGCCCGCGATCCGTTGTTCCGGCACGCTGGCGTCGAGGGGCCGCGGGTCCGGACCCACGTGGTCGGCGTCGATCAGACCCTGGTCGACATCGACGCCCGGGTCGGCGAGGACCTGCTCGGCCGCTACCAGCTCGCCAAGGGTGCCTCGACGGTGATCGACCGCGATCGCGCGCTGCGGCTCTACGACGAGCTCCTGGCGTCGCGGCTGATCGCCTACGAGTTCGCCGGCGGCACGGTCGGCAACACGCTGCACAACTACTCGCTGCTCGCCGACGACGCGTCGATCCTGCTCGGGGTGATGAGCGAGGTGATCCGGATCGGCACGTCGGGTTACCGCTACCTGTCGAACACCTCGAGCCGGGTCAACCTCGATCACCTGCAGCCGGTCGACGGGCCGATCGGGCGCTGCTTCGCGCTGGTGACGCCCGACGGCGAGCGCACGTTCGCGATCAGCGAGGGCGCGATGAACGGGCTCCTGCCCGAGAGCGTCCCGGCAGCGGTGTTCGACGACGCCTCGGCGCTGGTGATCTCGGCGTACCTGCTGCGCTGCCAGCCCGGCGATCCGATGCCAGACGCGACCGCGCGGGCGGTGGCGCTGGCCAAGGAGCGCGGCGTGCCGGTGGTGTTGACCCTCGGCACGCGCTTCGTGATCGCCGAGCGGCCGCAGTTCTGGCGCGACTTCATCCGCGAGCACGTCGACGTGGTGGCGATGAACGAGGAGGAAGCCGAGGCCCTGACCGGGGCCGCCGATCCGTTGCTGGCGTGCGACCGGGCCCTCGACCTCGCCGAGCTGGTGCTGTGCACCACCGGGCCGAGCGGCCTGTTCCTGGCCGGCCACACCGACGACGAGGTCAAGCGCGAGACCCGCTACCCGCTGTTGCCGGGCGCCATCCCCGAGTTCAACCGCTACGAGTTCAGCCGACCGATGCGGCGGGCGGCGTGCGCGAATCCGGTCAAGGTGTTCGCCCACATCGGGCCGTACCACGGCGGGCCCGAGCGCATCACCAGCACCAACGGCGCCGGCGACGCCGCGCTGGCCGCGCTGCTGCACGACATGGCCGCCAACCGCTACCACCAGGCGCGGGTCCCGACCTCGTCGAAGCACGTCCGCCCGTTCCTCAGCTACTCGTCGATCAGCCAGGTCTGCCGCTACGCCAACCGGGTCAGCTACGAGGTGCTCGCGCAAGCGGCGCCGCGATTGACGCGCGGCCTGCCGGAGCGCGAGGACGGCCTCGACGAGGAGGCCTACTGGGCGCGTTGAGCGACGAAGGGCGACACCACGTCGCCGTCGCCGTTGACGATCACGTCGCCGTCCACGATCACGACGGCGTTGGCGTTGGCGAATCGTCGGCGGCGCGGGCGGCGCCGACCTGGGCGCTGCGGACGACGTAGCTCGGGCGATCGAGCAGGCGAAAGTGGGCGCGGCCCAGGTACTCGCCGATGATGCCCAGGCACAGGAGCTGGGCGCCCGAGAAGATCGAGATGATGCAGGCCAGGAACGGGAAGCCGGGCGCGCTGCCGCCGTCGAGCGCGTAGCGGATGAGGACGTAGGCCATCACCAGGAGGCCGAAGCCGGTGAGGACGAAGCCGATCAGGCTGGCGAGCTGGAGCGGGATGGTCGAGAAGCCGGTCATCATGTTGACCGCGTGGGTGACCAGCTTGCGCAGCGTGTAGTTCGACGTCCCGATGGTGCGCGGATCGTGGCGGACGAGGACGTGGGTGAAGCGGTGGGTGCCCCATGTGAGCAGCACGTCGATCGACACGAAGCTGCCGCGGAAGTCGGCGAACGCGGCCCGCAGGTGGGTGCGGAACACGCGCCAGGCCGAGACCTTGCCGGCGGTGTCTGCGCCCATCGCGCCCTGCAGCACGCGCTTGGTCATGCGCGAGGCCAGGCCGCGGAACAGGCCGTGGGGCTGGCGCAAGGCGGTGCCGTAGACCACGTCGACGTCGTCGGTGAGCGCGGCCAGCAGCCGGGGCAGCTCCGACGGCGGGTGCTGGAGATCGTCGTCCATGGTGACGACGACGTCGAAGCGCGCGGCGCGGACCCCGCACAGCAGCGCGGCGTGCTGGCCGTAGTTGCGCATCAGCGCGATCGCGGTGACCTCGGGGTGCTCCGCCGCGAGCCTGGCGATCACCGCGCCGGTGCCGTCCGTGCTGGCGTCATCG
>JAYVSF010000558.1:0-9075 GCA_043775605.1 Myxococcales bacterium | reverse complement strand
TCGAGCGGCTAACCGCGCTGTTCGAGACCGCGGTCCGCGACCGGTCGCTCGGGTTCGCGGTGGTCATCGCCGAGCCGGGCATGGGCAAGAGCCGGCTCGTCGCCGACCTCGGCCGGGTCTGTCGCGAGCGCCACCCGGCGGCCCGGGTTCTGACCGCCAGTGCCGAGGAGCACCCGTCGACGTTCGGCGTGATCGCCCGGCTCCTGGCCCTGCGCTTCGGCATCCCCGGCGACGCCGACGTCGTCACCGCGCGCGAGCTGATCATCGCCGGCGTCGCCGACATCCTGCCGCCGGCCCGGGTCACCGAGGTCGCGCACCTGGTCGCGCACCTGATGCGGGTGCCGTTCGACGACAGCCCGGTGGTCGGCCCGCTGGTCGAGGCGCCGCAGCAGCTCGAGACCCGGACGTTCCTGGCGCTGCGCCGACTGCTGGCGGCCGACGCCGAGCACCAGCCGCTGGTGCTGTGCCTCGAGAACCTCGAGCTGACCAGCGCCGAGACCATCAACCTGGTCCAGTACCTGGCCGCCGGCCTGCGCACCGCGCCGATCCTGCTGGTCGCGACCGCGATGCCGTCCTTGTACGAACGCTACCCCAGCTTCGGCGAGGGCGAGGTCGCGCCCGAGCGGCTCGAGCTGGGCCCGCTGACGCCGGCCGAGGCCGAGGTCCTGCTGCGCGATCTGCTGGCGCCGATCGGCACCATCCCCGATCGCCTGGTCACCCACGCCCGCGCGCTCGGCGGCTCGCCGCGCGCGATCCACGAGCTGGTCCGGCTGCTGCTCGAGAGCGACTGCATCGTGCCAGGCCCGGCCAGCACCTGGCGGCTCGACGGCGTGCGCCTGGCCGAGACCAACCTGCCGCGCACGTACGATCAGCTGGTGCTGACCCGGCTGGCGGTGATGGAGTCGGTCGGCCGCCGGGTGCTCGAGATGGCCGCGGTGATCGGCGAGGTGTGCTGGATGGACGCGATGCTGGCGCTCGAGCGGGCCGACGGCCTGCGCCAGGGCGACCCCGACGGCCCGACGCTGTCGCAGATCGCGGCCTCGGGCGACCACTCGCGGGCGACCATCAACGCCGCGCTGGCCACGTTGATCGAGCGCGAGTGGCTCGCGGACGTCAACCCGCCCAGCCTGGCCGGCGAGCGCGAGCTGCGCTTCGCCTACCCGCACCTGCGGGCGCTGGTCGATCGCGGGCTCGACGAGGCGCGCCGCAAGCGCTACCACCGGCTGGTGGCGCAGTGGCTGGAGCTGCGGCCCGAGAGCCGGGGCGCGGCCAGCCAGGAGCAGGTCGCCCGTCACCTCGAGCTGGCCGGCGACACCCGCGAGGCGGCCAGCCGCTACCGGCGCGCCGCCGACGCGGCCCGGGTCGCGTTCTACAACGAGCGCGCGATCCGGCTCTACGATCGCGCGCTGGCCTGCGTCGGCGACTCCGACCTCGCCGCCCGCATCCACCTCTGGCACGACCTCGGCTCGGTCTACGATCTGATCGGCGACTTCGAGGCGGCGCTGGGCGCGTTCGAGCGGATGCTGCGGCTGTCGTGGGTCGGCGCGTCGAAGGCCAAGGCCGCGGTCGCCTTCAACAAGATGGGCCGGGTCTGGCGCCGCAAGGGCGACCTCAAGCTCAGCCTCGAGTACCTCGAGCGGGGCGCCGAGCTGTTCCGCGCCGCCGAGGACGATCGCGGCATCGCCGGCTCGCTCGACGACATCGGCAAGGCGCTCCACCTGCTCGGCCGCTACGACCTGGCCCGGGCCAAGATCACCGAGGCCCTGCAGCGGCGCGGCAAGGGCGGCGATCCGCGGTCGATCGCGGCGTCGCTGTCGACGCTGGGCAGCGTGCAGCAGGATCGCGGCGAGTTCGAGTCGGCGTTCAACTGCCACCGCGAGGCGCTCGAGCTGCGCAAGGCGGCCGGCGATCGCTTCGGCACCGTGGTGTCGCAGAACAACCTGGCGGTGCTGGCCTACGAGGCCGGCGATCCGGCCGAGGCCCGCCAGCTCTGGCACGAGGCCCTGGCCGAGGCCGAGGCGATCGGCGCCCTGCCCTATGCCGCGATGGCGCTGACCAACCTCGGCGAGCTCGCGCTCGAGGAGGGCAAGCTCGAGGAGGCCCGCAGCAAGCTGGAGGACGCGCTCGAGATCATCGAGGATCTGGAGGCCCGCCAGCTCGAGAGCGCCTGCTGCCGGATCCTGGCCCTGCTCGAGAACCAGGCCGGCAAGATGGCGGTGGCCCGCGAGCTGGCCGAGCGCGCGCTCGCGGTCGCGACCCAGGCCGGGCTCAAGGAGAAGGAGGGCCAGGCCCTGCTCGCCCTCGGCCAGATCCACGCCACCAGCCTGTACGACGCCAGCCGCGACCACGACGAGGGCGACGCGCCGGCCGCGCGCTACTTTCAGCGCGGCCTCGAGGTCCTGCGCGAGATCGGCAACGATCGCGGCGTGGCCCGCGGCCTCGAGCAGTACGGCCGCTACAAGATCGACTCCGGCGAGCCCGAGGCCGGCCGCGATCTCCTGCGCGAGGCCCTGGCGATCTACTCGCGGCTCGGCACCCGCCGCGCCGACGCGGTCCAGGCCCAGCTCGCCGCCCTGTGACCGATCAGCCCCGCGTGACCGCGCGCGTGGTCGAGGTCGCCGTCCGAACTCGACGTCGCAACCCGAGGCCGAGGCCGACGGCGATCGCGGCACCGGGCAGTGCGCCCGTGCTGCCGCCAACCTGACAGCCGAGGTCATCGTTCTGGGGGCCGACGTCGCAGGCCTCGGGCAGTGGCGAGCCGCACGGCATCACTGGCACCACGGGTTCGCACGACGCGGCGGCGGTGACCGTGACCGTGCCTGCCCAGCGCCCATCCCGCAACACGGTGAGCTCCTGGCCGACCGTGACACCACCAAGCGTCAACCGGGTTTCGGCCAGCAGCGCGGATCCTGGCGTCTTGATCGACGCGCAGCCTGCGTCGTAGGACTCGAAGACCAGCGGCAACGATGCCATGGCATGTGCCGTCGTGGTGGGGACGTATCGAACAAGACAACCGAGTACGCGGCGTTGGTTCCAGGGCGATCGATCATCACCAGTGGGCAAGCGAGCGGCAGCACGTCCGGCGCGACCGCGGGATCGACTAATCGGCGCGGTAGGTGAACCGCAGCTCGTAGTCGCAGAGGTGGAAGACGTCGCCCTCGTCGATGCGCTTGTTGTCGATGCGCATGCCCTTGTACTCGATGCCGTTGGTCGAGCCGAGGTCCTTGATATAGAAGGTGCCGTTGCGCCGGATCACCGCCGCGTGCTTGCGCGAGATGTTCCCGTCCTTGATCGGCAGGTCGCTGGTCTTGCTGCCGCGACCGATGATGAACTGGTCCTTGCCGACCGGATAGCGCTGGCCGCTGAACACCAGGAACAGGGTCTGGCCGGCGCCCACCGGGGGCGCGGCACGCTCGACCGGCTGTGCGGCCGGCGCGGTGGGCGGATACGACGGCGGCGCCGGGGCGTAACCGGGACGCATGCCCGGCTGCGACGCCGGCGGCGCGCCTCCCTGCATGCCCTGCATCGACGCGGCCTGCGGCACCGGCGGCGCGGGCCGACGAGGCGGCGCGCTCGGTGGACCCTGGGGCGGCGCAGGAGCCGCCGGCGGGCGGCGGGGCGCGCCGGTGGCGGCGGGGTTGGCCCCGGCCTGCGGGTGCTGCGGCGGCGCCGACTGCGGTGCGCCCTGCGGCGCTCCCTGCTGCGCGCCGGCCGACGGATAGTTCTTCGAGCGGGCGTAGTACCGCATCGACTCGTTGATCAAGTAGTCGATCGAGCAGTCGAAGTCGTTGGCCATCTGCTCGAACGTCTCCCAGAGGACGTCTCGGCAGTAAAAGTGGCGCATCGTCTTCTTGCTCTGGTCCATCCTCGATCGCTCCTGAGACCGCCGGGTTCACCGGCGCGCGCGGAAAGGCCGCGTCGTTGCAAGCATACTACGGCTGCGCGGCCATTGACCAATTTTGCCGGACAGTTCGCGGCGCGTCGACGGTGATGAGGCAGCCTCGCCGCCCGCCGCGGCTCACAGGGTTGGCAGAAACCAACCCTGTGTCATCGATCGATCGGCCCGGCACCGGAGTGCCGGCCCGATCTCGACATTCAACCCCGGCCCGACCTTCGGTCGGGGCCTCAGGACGGCTTGGTCCCGGCCTTGAGCGCCGCCGCGATCTCGGCGGCCCGGGAGCCGACGGTCGGGGTCGGCTTGCGCTTGCTCGGCGGCAGGCTGTCGTCGCCCCAGTAGCCGTTGAGCCGGGCCCCGTCCCGCGCGAGCTTGCCGAGCAGCTCGACGTCGGCCGGACCGCCGAGCTGACCGAGGGTCTCGATCGCGATCCAGCGAGCGACCCAGCTCCGGTTGCTCAGCATCTGGCGGGCGGCGCCGGCGATCGCGTCCTTGCGCGCGGTCATCGTGGCCAGGGTCGACCACACCGCGCCGCCGAGCACGTCCCGGGCGTAGCTGCCCTGCACGGGCAACGACAGCGCCACCGCCGGCAGCGCGGCCACCGCGTCGCAGCGCAGCGCGCTGTCGACCCCGACCCAGCGGAAACGCGGATCGGGGTGCGGGTAGTTGATCATCCCGAGCAGCGGCGCCAGGCAGGCCGGCGCGCCGACCGCGCGGATGAGCTGAACCGCGTCGTTGACCGGCTGGGCGCTGAGCCGGTCGTCCTTGGCGATGCCGACCAGGCGATCGACGCTCGCGGCCAGCGCCGCCGGCTCGACCAGCCGGAACGTGCCGTCGGTCTTGACGAACGCCTTGTACAGCGCGTCGAGCGACCGCTCGGCCAGCGTCGGATCGCCGCGATCCATCTGGGCCAGCTCCAGCACCAGCTTGACCGCGTCGGGCGAGCCCGACACCGCCAGCCCGAGCAGGAGCTGGCTGCCAATCTTGCGGCGGCGGCCGTCGCCGTCGGGGGTGGAGAGCAGGCGGTTGACCTGGGCGATCAGCTTCTCACCCGCCGTCGGGCCGAGCTCGCGGATGATGGTCGCGCCGAGGTGGCGGCCGGCCATCGCCCGGCCCTCGTAGTAGCCGCCGGTGAGCCAGTCGGTGAGGTAGCCATCGATCGTGGCGCGGGTCGCCGGGTCGGCCCAGTCGCGCAGGTCGAACAGGCTGTCCTTGGCCCGGCTCTGGGTCGGCGTCGGCCGGGCCATGTCGCCCTCGATGCGGGCCATCGTCCACAGCCGGGGCGCGAGCTTGGCGACGACCTCGGTCCGGCGCGGCGCGGCCAGGTCGGTGAGCAGCTTCCGCACCACCTCGTCGTCGCCTCGCCGCAGGAGGTTCTCGGCGGCATGGGCCGACAGGTCGGGATCGAGGCTCGACGAGCTCGCGGCCTTCTTGAGCTTGTCGGGCCCCTTCTCCGACTTCATCCACTTGTCGATGTTGGCGTGGGTCGGCTTCTCGCAGCCGGCGCCGACCAGCGCCAGCATCGCCACCATCACCAGACCGAGGACACGGACACGGACGACGATCGAGGGCACCTGGATCGAAGCATAGGGGCCGAGGCGATCGCCGTCAAACCCGGCCGCCCGGGTCGCGTGCTACCGTGCATCCGTGCGCCGTCTCGTCCTCGGGCTCGGGCTGCTCGCCGGGCTGGCCCGCGAGGTCGGACCAGCGCAGGCCTCGCCGGGCGAGGACGACCTGACCGACGGCGTGGTGTTCGCCGGGATCACCGCGCCGCACCCCGACAACGTCACCGCCAACCCCGCGGCGCTGCTGCGCCTGGTGCCTGGGCTGCACCTGTTCGTCCACGGCGCGGCCCGCCTCGATCGGCTCGCGATCGACCGCCAGCAGGTCGATCCCGCGACCGGCGCCACCAACCCGGGCGCCCGGGTGACCGACTCGACGCTGGGCGGCGGCGGCAGCGCCGGGTTCGCGCTCACCCAGACCGATCGCCTGGTGGCGATGGCGTTCGCGTGGCGTCCCGACGAGACGACGATCGATCGCGACGCCACCGCGTACCAGAGCCGCGGCGATCGGGCGCGGCGCATCGACTGGCTGACCCTGGCCGGCGGGTTCCGCCTCACCAGCAAGGTCTACTTCGGGCTGTCCGGCACCCTCGCCGGCCGCCACCAGCGGCTGCGGTTCGCGCGCGACACCGCGCTCGAGGCGGGCAGCGATCCGCTGCGCGGCATCGGCAGCGACTGCGGCGGCGCGGCCTGCGGCCTCGAGAACCCGGCGGCGCGCGAGCGCTGGGACGTCGAGGTCGCGCCGACCAGCCTGCTGTCGACCGACAACCTGGTGTACTCGGTCGGGCTCGTGGTCGAGGCCGCGCACGATCTCTGGATCGGCCTGGCGACCGAGCGGCCGTGGCTGCTCGGCTCGCTGACCATGGCCGGCACCGCCGTCGTCACCGCCGCGCCCCGCGACGGCGGCACGGTCCGCGCCGGCCTGGCCACCATCGCGATCCGGCTGCCGGTGGTGTGGCGGCTCGGCATCCGTGGGCGGATCCGGCCGGGCTGGGACGCGCTCGGCGAGGTCCGACTGCGCCAGCTCGATCGGGTGGGCGCCTACGACCTCCACACCCTCGGCGGCGATCTCGCCGGCGGCGACGTGCCCGAGTGGTACCCGCGGCCACGCGGCCTGTCGGACGCGTTCGCGGCCTGGGCCGGGCTCGAACAGGTCGACGACGGCCGGCCGGTGCGGCTCGGGTTCTGGCTGGGCGCTGACGATGGCGCCACCGACGCCGCCCACCTGTCGGCGACCTCACCCTGGGCGGCCGAGCTCGCGGGCTCGGTCGGGGTCCAGGTCCGGGTGGGCCCGCGCTGGGTGCTGCAGTTCGGCACCCAGATCCGCTACCAGGTCCCGACCGCGACCGGCGCCAGCGCGTTCGATCCGCGGGCCCGGATCGCGTGCGTCGATAGCGGCTACGATCGGGAGCTGCCAGCGTGCGCGCCGGTGCGCGACGGCTACGGCCTGCCGACCGCGGCCGGCGATTACCGGCGGTGGAGCCACGTGGCCACCGTCGCCCTGCGGATCGACGTCCCGTGACCACGCCACCGTCCGCGCCGCTGATCGCGATCTACGGCGCGAGCGGCACCACCGGCGGCCTGATCGCGGCCGAGCTCGCGCGCCGCGGCCACCGGCTGCGGCTGGTCGGGCGCGACCGCACCCGGATCGAGGCCACCGCCGCCGAGCTCGTCGCCCACGATCGCAAGGCGCCGATCGCGGAGGTCGCGGTCGCGGCCGCCCACGATCCGGCGGCGCTGCGGACCGCGTTCGCGGGCTGCGCGGTGGTGATCGCGTGCGCCGGGCCGTTCGCGCGGATGGGCGCGCCGGTGGTGGCCGCGGCCCTCGACGTCGACGCCCACTACCTCGACACCTGCAGCGAGCAGGCCTTATGCGCGACTGCTTCGAGGAGCACGAGAGCGCGGCTCGCCATCGCGGTCGGGTGGTGGTCGGCGGCCTCGCGTTCGAGATCGCGCTCGGCGACTGGGCCGCGCGCTGGGCCGCGGCCGCGCTGTGCGGCGTCGAGGACGAGGACGCGCCGATGACGAGCGCGCCGATCGCACGGCTGGGCCACGACCGCCCCGTCGACGAGGTGATGGTGGCCTATGGCCTCGACGGCTTCGTGCCCACGCCCGGCACCCAGCGCTCGCTGGTCGCCCGGCTGACCGGGCCCGGCGTGGTGTGGACCGCGGGCCGCTGGGATCCGGTGCGGCCCGGCGCCCGCCAGCGCGAGGTCAACTTCGGGCCGCCGCTCGGCAGCCGCACCGCGCTGTCGTTCCCGTCGGGCGAGGTGATCACGGTGCCGCGCCACGTCACCGCGCGTCGGGTCGAGACCCTGGTCGCGATCACCGGTCAGCGCTGGCTGGCCGCCGGCCTCGGGCTGGCCGCGCCGCTGCTCGGATTCATGCGCGGCCCGTTGCCGGCCCTGCTCGACGGCCTCGCCGATCCCCACATCATCCCCGATCCCGTGCGCCGCTCGGCCGCGCGCTTCGCGGTGGTGGCCCAGGCCCGCCGCGGCTTCGAGCAGACCCAGGTCACCGTCGCCGGCCACGACATCTACGCGGTCACCGCGCACCTCGCCGCGTCCGCCGCCGCGCGGCTCGCGGTCCGCACCGACGGCCCGGTCGGCGTCCTCGCCCCGAGCGAGGTCTTCCCCGCCGCCGCCTCGCTCGACGCCCTCGACGCCTACGGCGAGATCACCATCACGACCTCCTTCGAACGCTGACCGGGCAGGTCGGCCCCCAGGGAGAACCCTTCCAGCGAGTGAGATGCGCTGCGGATGTCGGGAAAAGACCAATGAGCGATGAAGCAGTGCCGGAACTGGCTGCGGCCTTGTTCGCAGAGGCGACGTTGCTCCGCGACCAGGACCAGTTCGAAGCGGCCAGGAGGAAGGGCCTCGCCGCTCTTGATGCGTTGCTGGTCTCGCGATGGCGTGGGCATGTCGGTTTCCGGGCGCCCCTGGGCGCGATTCGAGGAGGGCCGCCTCATCGGATGGTCGCGGCGGGCACGACCCGTCTGTCGGCTCGCGAAACCGTTCGGAGATCAGGCGGGGTGAGTGCGAGGGCGACGCCGGCGAAGCGGCGAAGCCAGGAAGCGCCGGGTGGAACCCGAGCGATCGCCGAGTCGCGCAGGATCCGACGTGCAGGCCTTGCGTTACTGCCCCGCCGGCGCAAGCTGCCTCCCGATGGATCGCGGCTCTCCGCTCATGCCCTTGTTCACCGAGCTCGGCGCCTTCGAGGTGCGGCTGCGCGCCGTCGCCGAGGAGCTCGTCGCTCGCATCTTCGCCGCCGAGCTGGCGCGCCGCGCCGCCGACGATCGTGGCCGGGCCGTCGCAGCCACGCCCGAGCCGGTCCGCGCACGGCGGGGTCGGCCCCGCGATCCGGACTCCGCGGCCGGGCGCCGTCGGGCCCGGGTCGAGGCCAAGGCGAACGCGGCCGCCACCGTCCGCGCCAGTGCGCCTGACCTCACCGAGACGCGCACGCCCGCGGCCACCTCGACCCGGCCGGCCGCCGCGCCGGCGCCAGTGTGGACCCGCGACGTGGTGGTAGACGAGCTGGCGAAGTTGCTGCTCGGCGGCAACCCGGTCGAGGCTGCCTACCTGCTGCTCCACAAGCCGCGCAAGCTGGTGGTCAACGCCA
>JAYVSF010000557.1:0-5252 GCA_043775605.1 Myxococcales bacterium | reverse complement strand
CGACGGCGAGCCGGACTACTTCTGCTGCGACGGCTGCCGGACGCGGTTCATGGCCGAGGTCGGCGCGTAGTCACCGCACGGCGTTGACGGGCAGGTCGTGGGCCCGTGCCCATCGCTCCCAGTCGTCGGCGCTCCGGGCCAGGAACGCGATCGCGAGCTCGTCCGCGCTGCGGGCGTCGAGCGTCGCCGCCAGCCGGTCGGCGAACTGCTGCTCGAGGCAGCCGACCGCGACGTGGCCCGACGCCGCCTCGTACACCGCGTAGAACGGGTTCCCGCCGCCGAGCACCGCGCCCGCGGCGGTCAGCCCGGCCCGCAGCGGCGCCGCCAGCACCGAGGCGGCCTCGGCCAGCGCGTGCACGGGCAGGAACGACAGGTGGGTGAGCTGGAGGACATCGGAGACTCCGGCGGTCGCCGGCGCGACCGCGGTGGAACGAGGAGCGGACGGCGGTGATTCCTACCGCGCACGCGTGTCCGCAGGCCGGACGAGCCGGGCCTCGGGCGAGGACCGCGGCGCACCCGGGTCACAGGGTTGCCGAGCGGGGACCGGTCAGGGCTGCCGGGGCGAGCGACGCCGTCGTCGGGTCGGGCGCGCACGGGGCGCGCGAGGCACGATCAGGCGTGGCCGGCCCGCGACGGATCGCGGCGCACTTCGATCGAGGGTCGATCGAAGCAGGTCGATCAGCGCACCGTCACCGACGGATGACGGCGCCGCGATCGGCTCCCGCGTCGACGCCACGGCAGCCCTGGTTGATCATCGGCGAGGCCGCCATGATGGTGACCGGGAGCTGAGCGAGGTGGGCGTTGGACGTCATGGGAGCACCTTCGTGGTTTCATCCTGAATGTCACGCACCGCGCGGCTCGTCAATCACGCGTCCGCCTCGCGGACAAAGAAGTACACTGGCCTTACGCGACTCCGCGAAATCGTTGGTGCGGCTCGCGCGTTGTCATCGTCATGCGACAGCTCCTCGCTCGCCTCTCGTGCTCGACGTCACTGGCCCTGGTGCTGGTCGGCGCGCTGGGCGCGACCGGCGGCTGCGATCGCGCGAGCGGCTCGCCGATCGATTCCGCCCACGCCCGACCGGCGCCGTCGACGACGTCCGCGACCAGGATCGCCGGTGGCGGCGCGCTGCCGGCGACCGACGCCACCGACGCGATCGCGATCGGCACGGCGGCGCAGCGCGGCGTCATCCGCTCGGTGCGCGTGGTCTCGAGGATCGGCGCCCGCGGCCCCGCCGATGCCACGCCCAAGCGGGCCCGGGTCGCCGACGGCGTCACCCTGTTCGCGCTGGTCGAGGTCGACGACGGCGGCCGCACCCGCTGGTTCAGCGACGCCGGCACCGTGCGCTGGCGCGGCAAGCTGCTCGCCACCGCGCCCCTGGCCGACGGCCCGCTCGCGTCGCTGTGGTGGAGGCGGGTCGAGCCGACCACCAGCAGCATGTCGAACACCTCGTCGGGCCAGTTCCGGTTCGAGCCGGTGCCGTACCAGGCCACCGCGCTGGCGGCCACCGGCGGCGCGCTGGTCGCCGACGTCCGCCCGACCCTGACCCCCGATCACGGCGACGGCGTCGGTACCATGCGCTACCAGGTCGTCGTGCACCAGGGCGACCGGGCGCTGGCCAGCCCGGGCACCGAGGCGGCGCGCGGCCGCGGCTCGGGCGGACTCACCGACGACGTCCACCGGGTGTCGCTGCGCCACGACGACAGCTACCTCGGCATGCTCGAGGAGATGTATGGCCAGCCATACATCTGGGCCTCGGCCGGCAGCAGCGACCGGGTCCACCAGAGCGAGCGGCTCGAGGGCTCGGACTGCGCCGACCTGATGGTGTACGGCGCCCGCCGCAAGGGCCTCGACGTGCCCTACGGTTACACCGGCAGCCTCGGCCAGCACGCCCGCTCGCTGGCCAAGGGCGCGCTCGCCGACGACGGCGTGTACCGCGATCGCCGGGGCGCCGCCCTGCCCTTCACCGGCGTCGGCGACATGATCCTGTTCCCCGGCCACGTCGGCGCGCTGGCCGAGGATCACGGCGTCGCCGGCGTCCTCGATCAGGACGACGTGATGGTCCACACCCTGTTCGACTCGCCCAAGCGCCAGCGGATCGCGGAGTCGGGCTACGCCGACAACCCGATCGAGCTGCTGCGGTGGAAGGGGCTCAAGCCCTGACCATGCGGCGGTCTACATCAGATCGTCGTCGGGATGGATCGCGGCCATGACCAGCCCGGCGGTGAGCTCGGGGTAGGCGCTGGCCGACCATGACGGCAGCAGGTCGCCGACGTCGACGACGTGGCGGAGGGTCTCGAGCCGCGGCGAGCTCAGGAGGAACGCGGCCTGGGCCCCGGGGGCGTCGAGCGCGGCCAGGGCCGCCGCGCCATCGGCCAGGTAGCGCAGGGAGGTGCCGGCGTCCTGGGCGGCGGTGCCGAGGCCGAGGATGTGGTCGAGCACCAGGCCGTGCAGCAGGTTGACGTCGAGACGCGCGACCGCCGGATGGCCCGACACGCCGTGGTTGCGGGGATCGATGTGGGGATCGAGGGTCAGGCGCCAGGCGTCGGCCTCGCCCGGCAGCGCCACCGCGATCGCCGGCAGGTGGGCGTGGGTCGACTCGAGCGCGGCGGCGATCAGCGCGGCGTCCTTGCCGCCGCCCTTGATCGACTCGACCGTGAAGAACTCGGCGGCGCGGGCCAGGAAGGTCTTGCGATCGAAGCTGGCCAGGCCCTGCAGGATGCGGTGGCTGGCGCGGAACTGCAGGCCCTCGTCGGTCGACGCGCACAGCAGCATGAGCCCGTACTGCGCCGACGAGTACGGGGCCAGGCCGGCGCCGCCGACCTGGGCCGCGAGGTGCTCGCGGTAGCGCAGCATCGCGGCGTAGGGGTGGTGGCCATCGACCAGCAGCAGCTTCTTGGCGACCATGAGCCGACGGACCTTGCCGTACAGCTCGGCGTCGGCGATCCGCCAGATCTGGTGGCGGACGCCGTCGGTGGTGGTGAGGTCGAGGGTGGCGGTGCGCGCCTCGCCCTGGCGGAGCAGGCGCTCGACCTCGCCGAGCGCGTCGACGTAGACCGCGAGCGCCGGCTCGACGTGCAGCGCGGTGGCCCGCATGGTCGCGACCCGCTCCGCGACCCGGGCCGGGACCACGCGCTCGGGCACGCCCATCCGGGTGTCGCCGCCGGCGTCGAGCCGGACCGCGGCCAGCACGCCGCGTCGCACCAGCGGCCGGACCCCGGGCGGGGCCGGCGCGGTCTCGACCACACGGTAGATGGCGCGGCTGGAATCGCGGACCAGGGCGCCGCTCGCCTGCCAGTCGGCCACCAGCTTGGCGGTGCCGCCGCGCTCGCCCTCGGCCTCGGCGGTGATGAGGCGGGCGACGTTGTGGGGCTCGGCCTGCAGCAGCCGGGCGCGGGCGACCGCATCGATGACGGCGGCCGGCGGCGCGACCGCCTTGACGAGGTTGACCTTCGCGGGATCGAACAGGAGGCCGCGGAACGGAGCCAGCTCGGGCATGGCCGGACGGTACACCCTGCCGTCGGCGAGCGTGGCTCAGGTGGTGCGCGCGCCGATGTCGTGGCGGAGCTGCCGGCCGTCGAAGCGGATGTGAGCGGCGGCGCGGTAGGCCTGGGCCCGCGCGGCGGCGCGATCGGCGCCGAGCGCGGTGACGCCGAGCACCCGGCCGCCGGCGGTGACCAGCGCGCCGCCGTGCTGCGCGGTGCCGGCGTGGAACACGGTGACGCCGGTCAGGGCCTCGGCGTCGTCGACGCCGGTGATGACGTCGCCCAGGCGCGGCGCCTCGGGGTAGCCGGCAGCGGCCAGCACCACGCACACCGCCACGCGCCGATCCCAGCCGAGCTCTCCGACCGGCAGCTCGCCGCGCGCCGCGCCGGCCAGGACCGCGCCGAGGTCGCCGGTCAGCCGCGCCATCACCGGCTGGGTCTCGGGGTCGCCGAAGCGGCAGTTGTACTCGAGCAACCACGGCACGCCGGCGCGATCGATCATCAGGCCGGCGAACAGCACGCCGCGGTAGTCGATGCCGTCGGCGGCCAGGCCGGCCACGGTCGGCGCGAGGATCTCGCGGCGGATGCGGGCCAGGACGTCGTCGTCGATCCAGGCCGGCGACACCGTGCCCATCCCGCCGGTGTTGGGTCCGCGATCACCGTCGAGCAGGGTCTTGTGGTCCTCGGCCGGGGCCAGGACCTCGAGCCGCTCGCCGTCGGTAAGGGCCAGGATCGAGACCTCGCGGCCGTCGATCCGCTGCTCGATGACCACGGTCGCGCCGGCGGCGCCGAACCGCCCGCCGAGCATCGCGGCAGCGGCGGCCCGGGCCTCGGCCGCGTCAGCCGCGACCACCACGCCCTTGCCGGCGGCGAGGCCGTCGGCCTTGACCACCACGCCGGCGCCGCCGGCGGTGAGCTCGGCGATCGCGGCCTCGGCCTCGGCCTCGGTCGCGCACACCCGGAAGCCGGCAGTGCGGACGCCGTGGCGGGCGAACAGCTCCTTCGAGAACGCCTTCGAGCCTTCGAGCCGTGCGCCGTCCGCGCCGGGCCCGAAGCACGGGATGCCGGCGGCGCGCAGGCGATCGGCCAGGCCGGCGCACAGCGGCGCCTCGGGGCCGACCACGACCAGCTCGACGCCACGCGCGATCGCGAGCGCGACCTGGCCGTCGAGATCGCCGGCCGCCACCGGCGCGGTCGGGCACAGGCGGGCGATGCCGGGGTTGCCGGGCGCCGCCAGCACCCGGTGGCCACCCGCGAGCAGGCGCCACACCAGCGCGTGTTCGCGCCCGCCGCCACCGACGACCAGGATGTCGAGCGCCGTCGAGGTGGTCATGTCAGTGGAGAAAGTGCCGCATGCCGGTGAGGACCATCGCGAGGCCGTGCTCGTCGGCGGCGGCGATGACCTCGTCGTCGCGGACCGAGCCGCCGGGCTGGACCACGGCGGTGGCGCCGGCCCGGGCCAGGACGTCGAGACCGTCGCGGAACGGGAAGAACGCGTCGGACGCGACCGCGCTGCCGGCCAGCGTGGCGCCGGCCTTCATCTCGCAGATCTTGACCGAGTCGACCCGGCTCATCTGGCCGGCGCCGATCGCGAGCGTCGCGCCGTCCCGGGCGAACACGATCGCATTCGACTTGACGTGCTTGGCCACCCGCCACGCGAAGGTCAGGTCGGCGAGCTCGGCGGCCGACGGCGCGCGCCGAGTCGCGACCCGCGCACTGGCCAGCTCGACCCGCCCGGTGTCGGCGGTCTGGGCCAGGACGCCGCCGGC
>JAYVSF010000556.1:0-3591 GCA_043775605.1 Myxococcales bacterium | reverse complement strand
TGTCGCAGATCGACTTCAGGTCCGCGATGTCGCCGTCCATCGAGAACACGCCGTCGGTCGCGATCATCCGCAGGCGCTTGCCCTGCGTCGCGACGAGCTTGGCCTCGAGGTCATTCATGTCGTCGTGCTCGTAGCGATGGCGCTCGGCCTTGCACAGCCGGATCCCATCGATGATCGAGGCGTGGTTGAGCGCATCGGAGATGATCGCGTCGTCCTCGCCGAGCACCGTCTCGAACAGGCCGCCGTTGGCGTCGAAGCACGAGCCGTAGAGGATCGTGTCCTCGGTGCCGAGGAACTTCGAGATGCTCGCCTCGAGCTCCTTGTGCTTGTCCTGTGTGCCGCAGATGAACCGCACGCTCGACAGGCCGTAGCCGCGATCGTCGAGGCACGCGCGCGCGGCGGCGATCACCCGCGGGTGGCTGGACAGGCCGAGGTAGTTGTTCGCGCAGAAGTTGACGACCTCGCGGCCGCCGACCTGGATGTGCGCGCGTTGCGGGGACTCGAGGATCCGCTCGTGCTTCCACAGGCCGGCCTGGCGGATGTCCTCGAGCTGCTGGGCGTAGACGTCCTTGGCGTTGCCGTACATGGGAACCTCTTCAGTGGCCGAGAGGGCCGGCGCCGGCGACCATGGCCTGGACCAGCGGCACCAGCTCGTCGGTCATCGCCGACAGATCGTAGCGCGGGGCCCAGCCCCAGTCGGCGCGGGCGGCGGCGTCGTCGAGTGCGCGCGGCCACGAGTCGAGGATGCCCTGGCGCAGCGGGTCGGGCGCGTAGGTGATCTCGACCCCGGGCACGACCCGGATGACGTCGGCGGCGATCTCGTCGGCGCGCGGCGAGAAGCCGGCGATGTTGTAGACCGTGCGGCGGAGCTGCGCGGCCGGCGCCGATGACAGCTCGATGAGCGCCCGCACGGCGTCGGGCATGTACATGAGCGGGATGCGGGTGTCGGGCCGGCAGAACGCCTCGTAGGTGCCGACCCGGACGCCGTCGACGTACATGAACAGGGCGTAGTCCGACGAGCCGCCGCCGGGCAGGCTGGCGCTGATCAGGCCCGGGAAGCGCACGCCGCGGCAGTCGAGGCCGTGGCGCTTGCGGTAGTACGCGCACAGCAGCTCGCCGCTGGCCTTGGTGACGCCGTACATGGTGCCGGGCGCGAGCGCGACGTCCTCGGGTGTGGGGTCGGGCAGGCCGGGGCCGTAGACCGCGATGCTCGAGGTGAAGAGGAAGCGACCGACGCCGAACTTGCGGCAGGCCTCGAGCAGGTTCCAGGTCCCGGTCTGGTTGACCGCGTAGGCTCGGTCGGGCGCGCGCTCGCCGGCCGCCGACAGGATCGCGGCGAGGTGGACGACCAGCTCGGGCCGTTCGTCGGCGATGACCGCGTCGACCGCGACCGGATCGATGACGTCGAGAGCGCGCCAACGCACGCCCTTGCCGTCGGTGGCGGCGGCGTGCGGCTTGAGATCGGTGGCGACCACCTGGTGGCCGGTCGCGACCAGCGCGTCGATGAGGTCACCGCCGAGCTGACCGCCGGCGCCGGTGAGGAGTACGTTCATGCGAGGGCGCTCCGACGGTCGGGCATCGACCCGACGCGCATCATAGGGGGCCGACGTCGGTACGCAAGGCCAAGCGCGAGCGGTGTTCTAGCGCGCAGCCCAGGCCGGCCCGGGATCGACCCCGCGGGCGGTGAACCGCGGCCGATAGTCGCGGTCGAACGTGGCGGCGAGGATCGTCGCGTACTCCCCGGCCGGGGCCAGCCCCCAGGCTCGCTCGGCGTCGGTGGCGGCGTCGGGCACGGGGTCGCCGGCGGCGGCGCCGTAGTTGCGCTCGAGGCCGGCGAACAGCGTCGGCAGCTCGGCGGCGATCAGGCCGGGCAGCGCCGGGGACATCGGCGTGGTCGCCAGCCAGTCGAGGAAGGCCCAGCCGAAGTCGCGGTGGCGGACCTCGTCCTTCAGGATCCGGTCCAGCGCGCGCCGGGCGATGGCGACCGTGGCCCGCGACCGCAGGTGGGCGAACAGCGGCACCGCGACCGTCTCGCCCAGGCAGAACACCTGCAGCCCGGCCCGCAAGAGGTCGAGCTCGAGGGCGACCTCGGGTCGGCGGGGCAGGGCGAGGCTGGCGCGATCGATCGCCGGCGGGGCGTCGCCGCCGGCCGCGCGATGGACCTCGGTCGACAGCGCGGCGTGGGTCAGCTCGTCGCGGACGATCGCCAGGCCGTCGTCGATGAGCTCGGGACTGGCGCCGACCTGGATCAGCCACAGGACGAAGTGCTGGGTGATCGCGGCCGAGCCGTACTCGGCGGCGATCCGGTTGCGCCACTCGACGCGGACCCGCTCGGAGGCCGGCGGCACGGTCGCGGCGGACGACGATCGCGCCACGGGTCGTTGTTGATCGCTCGCCAAGGTCGCTAACGCGGGCAGTCGATCTTGGCCGGGCGGGGCGGGTTGCAGGCCATGCCGGCGGGGCAGGCCGGCGTCGCCTGGACCACGAAGCAGGCGCCCGGGCTCAGCTCCTGGATCTTGAGCGAGCTGGTCGCGGTGACACCGTCGGGGCACGACGCCAGCTTGCGGGCCGGCGGCGGGTTGCAGGTCGCCGGCGCCGGCGGGCACTGGACGTCGATAGTGGCGACGCAGGCCTGGTCGCGCGTCCGCAGGGTCACGGTCCAGGTCGTGAGGCCGGACGGTGCGGGCTGGGTGGGTGGGGTGGTCTGGTTGGGGCCGGCCTGGACGACGTCGGTCACCGGCGCGGTCTGCTTGATCGGCGGCGTGGTGACGGTCGAGCCGTGGCCGGTCAGGTCGATCGGCGGCGGGTTCGCGATCGGCCGGGCGGGCGGCTCGGTCGAGCCGGTGAAGGGCGGCTCGGGGTCGATCGGCCGCGGCGGGTTCATGATCGGCGTCGGGGTCGGCTCGACCGCGCGGTGATCGTCGACGGTGCCGGTGGTCCGGGGCGGCGCCGAGGTGCCGGTGTGGATGATGCAGGCTGGCGCGATCGCCAGGGTGACCACCAGCGGCGCGGCGAAGCGTAGACGAGGACGGCGCGAGGACATCCGGCGAACGTAAGCGACGGCGGCCGGGCGCGCAACGTCGGCCGTGGCGCCGCGCACGCCGGCGGCGGACGCGCTACAGCTCGAGGCCATGTCGCTCGAGCGCCGCGCTGCCGGTCCCGCGGCCGTCAACCCGTTCCTGGCCGGGGGCGGCCGGCCGCTGGTGGTCGGCCATCGCGGCGTGCCGACGCTGCACCAGGAGAACACCCTGGCCGGGTTCCGGCGCGCGGTCGCGCTCGGCGTCCCCGCGGTCGAGCTCGACGTCGTCCTGACCGCCGATCGCCGCGCGGTGGTGCTGCACGATCACGACGTCGAGCGCCTGACCGGGGTCCGCGCCATCGTCGGCGAGCTGACCTGGGACCGGCTGGCGCGGCTGCGGGTCCGGCGCGAGCTGCCGATGGGCATCGATGTCCGCGGTGCGCCGGTGACGGTGCGCTATGAGCGCGAGGAGCCGATCCCGCTGCTGGCCGAGGTCCTGGCCGAGCTGGCCGGCAAGGCCGCCATCAACATCGAGATCAAGCTCGGGCTGCCGCGCTGGTGGCAGGTCGAGG
>JAYVSF010000555.1:0-12949 GCA_043775605.1 Myxococcales bacterium | reverse complement strand
CATGCTCGACGACGGCAGCTGCGCGATGCTCGACGGCGAGCGGCTGTGCGCGGTCCACCGCGAGCTGGGCCCTGGCGGCCTGCCCGACACCTGCGCGCTGTTCCCGCGGGTGGTGCAGGAGGCTGGCGACCGGCGCGAGACCACCGCCTCCCTGGCGTGCCCCGAGGTGGCGCGGCTGTCGCTGCTGGTCGCCGACGCTCACGAGTTGGTCGAGCTCGAGCCGGCGCCGGAGCTCGCCCGCACGCCGCACACCCAGGTCGCGCCCGGCGACCGCCAGCGGCCGTGGATCGTCCACGCGCCTCGGGTCCGCGACCTCGTCGATCGCGCGCTGGCCGAGCCGACCTGGCCGGTCGCGACCCGCCTGTTCGCGCTGGCCCGGCTCGGCGAGCTCAGCCGGCTGTGGTTCCGCGCCAGCGCCACCGACGACGACGCTGGCCGGCTGGTCGCCACCGCCGCGACCCTGTTCGCCGCGCCGTCGATGGCGCTCGTCGACGACGAGCTGCGGGCCGACGCCCCGGCCGCGTTCGCGGGCGCGGCCATCGTGACCGGGCTGCTCGCCACCCGGCTGGCGACCCCGACGGTGCCGGCCCTGCACGCGCTGCTCACCGCCGCCCTCGAGGGCACCGACGCCGCCGACGGCGCCGTGGCCTGCGGCGCGCGACGGCTGGCGCCGGCCCAGCTGTGGGCTGCCCACGACGCCCGCCTGCTCGACCTGCCCGACGACGTCCTGGCCCGGCTCGACGAGATCGATCGGGCCTGGGCCCGCCACTACTGGCGCCAGCGCTGGCACCTGTTCGCCACCGACCTGTTCGCGCACGGCCTGCTCCACCTGGTCAGCCGGGCCGCCGGCCGCACCTTGCTGCTGGTCCACCCGCACCTGCGCACCGACGTCGATCGCGCCGCGGTCGAGACCCTCTACCTGTTCACCCGCCACCTCGAACACGTCGGCCTCCACGATCAGCTCGCCGATCGCCTGTGCCGCGGCGGCCACGAGACCCGCGCCGTCGCCCGCGCCTTGCTCCTGTTCTGATGCTGATCGCGCCGGCCCGCGCATGCTGCTTGACCGTTGGCGCTGGCCGCGCGTACCGTGATCGAGTCGACGGACATTGACCGCGCGCGGGGGCGTGCGGAGGGGGAACGCCCGGGGCAGTCCGTCGAGATCAGCCGTGTGCGGAGGTTCGCGCAGCCCGGCGCCGGCGGCCGAGCCCGACCAGCCCGACCAGCACCGCCACCACCGGCAGCGCCGCCCCGCCCGGTCCGCCGCCGGCCCCGCAGCAGCCGCCCGCGGCGCTGCCGTCGAGCTCGAGCGTCAGCTCGCACTCGATCCAGTCGGACGGGTCGGTGCCGTCGTGGGCCCGCACCCGGTACCGGTAGTGGCCGTTGGCGAGGCCGCCGAGATCGATCGGTATCGACGTCGTCGCGCCGGCGGTGTCCATCGGCGTCGTGGTCCGGTAGACCGGGCTCGCGGTCTCGGGGTCGGCCTCGTACGGGAAGACCTGGACCTCGAACGTCACCGGCTCGCCCTCGTGATCGATCACGTTGCCGACGACGATCGCGGTCGGCGCCTGGTCCTTGTAGGCCGTGGCCACGCACGCGTTGGTGAACGTGGGCGTGGTCGGCGGCACGTTGGCGACCACCCGGAAGTGGTGGACCTCGCTCCACGCGCTGACCGCACCTCGGACGTCTTGGGCCTTGACCCGGGCGAAGTAGTCCTTGCCCCAGGCCAGATCGACGCCGGCCGCGGCCATCGTCGTCACCGCCATCGGGTTCATCGGCACCGGCTGGCTGGTCCACACCATCGACGTGAAGTCGGCGTCGGCCGCCAGTTCGAACACCATCTCGACCGCGTCGTCCTCGGGATCGCGGACGTCGAGCACCGACAGGCCGGGCCGGCGGATCGGCACCACGTCGCTCTGGGCCGGCTTGAGCAGCAGCGGCACGCCGGGCGCGTCGTTCTGGACGTCGACCAGGAAGCGGGCGAACGCCGACCACGGCGACAGGCCGTTGGGGTGACCGTCCCGGGCCCGGACCCGCCACTGGCCGTGGGTGTTCTCGGCGATCGTCGCCGGGGTCCACGCGGTGGTGCCGCCGGCGGTCTCGGCCACGGTCGCGCTCTGCAGCGGCGGCCCGTCGGTGTCGTCGCCGTACAACTCGACGTCGTAGCTGATCGGCTCGCTCTCGGCATCGGTGGAGTTGACCCAGGTCAGCGCGGGCGCGCCGGTCGCGACCACCGCGCCGCCGATCGGCGTGTTCGGGGTCGGCGTGGTCGGCGCGTGGTTGACGCCGTTGACCACCACCAGCACGGTCTTGGTGATCGAGAACTCGGCGTCGGCGCCGGTCAGCTTCATCGTGTACGGGCTGCCGACCTGCGAGCCCGGCGGGGCGGTCCAGGTGTACGTGCCGCCGGCGGCGCCGAGCACCAGCACGCCCCCGGCCACCGGTCCGTTCGCCGCGTCGACGTGGGTAAACGCGCGGGTCGGGACGTCGTGATCGGCGTCGGCGTAGCCCAGGGTCAGCGCCAGCGTATCGCCCTCGTCCATGTAGAGGATGGCGGGCGCGGCCGGCACCTCGTTGGCGCCCTTCTTGATGCTCACCGCCGGCGCGCGGTTGCCCATCACCAGGCGCAGCGTGTAGCGGCCGGTCGAGCCCTGACTGGCGCCGACGTAGTTGCTGTCGCCGAACGTGGTGACCGCGGCGCAGTGGCAGCCGGCGCCGAGCGGCCCGGTGTCAAGCTTGGCGTCGAGCGGCCCGGGCCCGCCGTCGTCGTTCTCGGCCAGCTTGACCGTGCGCGCGCCGCGCCAGAACGACAGCAGCGGATCGGTCCACGGGTGGTACCGGGTCGCGCCCGAGAACGTGAACTCGGTGGTGGCGGTGACGAAGATGCGATCGCCGGCTGCGGCGGTGAAGCAGAACCAGTCGACGTCGCCCTGGGCCAGCGGGCCGATCCGCGCACCGGTGCTCTGCCACGGCTGGGGCGGATCGAGGTGGATCGGCGCGGGGTCGAACCCGCCGGCGCAGCTCGCGGCGTTGTTGCCCTCGTAGGGATCGGCGGCGGCGTCGGCCATCGCCAGGTTGCCGAGCGCGCCGTTGGCGTTCGACGCGATCGTGAACGGGCCGCCGACCAGCAGCGTCTCGCGGACGCCAGACGGATCGTAGACCATCGCCTGGTAGTCGGCGGCCGGCACCATGCCGCGCATCGACACCAGGCCCGGCGGCGCGACCTTGCTCAGGTCGTTGTGGTGGATGCGGACCTCGCTGCGGCGCTCCATGCGGAGGAAGGCGTTGGCCAGGGGTAGGTTGCCGGCGACCAGCACGGTGCCGTCGGTGCCACCGAGGACCTCGAGCGCGAGGTTGATGCCGCCGACGGTGGCCGCGGCGCCGACCACCAGGGGATCGGCAGCGTCGCCGACGTAGCCGCTGGCGGTGGGCGCGGCCACGTCGTACCAGCGGTCGCCGAAGTTGCCGCCACCGGCCGGGCCGCGCGCGTCGATCAGGTACATGCCGCCGGGCACGGTCAGCGCGTAGGCGCCGGCGGCGCTGGCGGTGGTGGTCGACAGGATCGACCAGCCCTTGACCCCGCGGACCCAGACCCGGACCTCGGCGCTGGCGATCGGCGCGCCCCCGGCGGCGGCGGTGATCGTGCCGGTGATGGTGCCGGCGGCGGCGGGCGAGGCGTGGGCGAGCACGGCCACCAGGAGGCCGAGCGACCAGACGGTGGACGCGATCGCCGGCGCGATCGCACGAGGGCGCGGCGGGGTCATGGGACCTCCTCGGTCAGGTCGAGGCGCACCGAGTCGACCATCGCCGAGCGGTCGCCGGCGTCGTCGCTGTCGAGCTCGATCCGGTACTGGAAGTAGCGCCGGGGCAGCACCGCCGGCGAGCCGGCGTCGGGATCGACCATCGGCGTCGACCAGGTCGCGGTCCGGACCTCGGCCTCGGTGTCGCCGCTGCGGGCCAGGAGCCGGACCGCCGCGCCGGGCTCGCGTCGCGCAGTCCACGAGAACTTCGAGTACGAGGTGACGGTGGCGCCGAGATCCTTGATCGCCGACTCGTAGCTGGCGGTCGCGGTGATCGGGGCCCGGCCGGCGTGGTGATGGACGGTGAGCTGGAAGTCGCGCAGCGTGCCGACGTCGAGCGAGACGGTGTCGCGGACCCGCAGCTTCCAGGTGCCGCTGGCGGTGGCGCCGTCGAGGGCCGCGGTGTGCATGCGCTCGGTGACGGTGCCGCTGGCGTTGCCGCCGGCGTTGTCGCGCAGGACCACCAGGGTGCCGTCGGGCGCGACCAGCGTGATCTCGAGGTCGCCCTGGTAGGTGTGATCGAAGGTCCAGCCCACGTCGACGCCGGCGGCCTTGGCTCCGGGCGGCGCGTCGATCGCGATCGTGGCCTCGACCTGGCCGTGATCGGGGATCGGGTGGTCGACGTGATCGACCCCGGTCTCGTAGCGCTCGCCCCGGGTCTCGACCGGGCGCATGCGGGCGACCGGCAAGGTGGCGCCGACCAGTTCGGGGCCAGTGACCACGCCGAGGAAGGCCTGGGCCACGCCGCCGGCCTCGGTGACGTCGACGGCGAGATCGTGCCAGCCGGGGGTCAGCGCGAGCGCCGAGGTGGTCGCGTCGTGGGTGGCGTCGTCCCAGTGATCGAGCACGGCCTGGCCGTCGACCCACAGCCGCTGGCCGTCGTCGGTGACGTAGCGGAACGTGAAGTCCCCGCCCTGCTCGACCAGGAGCTGGCCGGCCCAGCGGACCGAGAAATCATCGGCGGCGGTGATGCCGAGGTCGGCGGGCTGGCCGTTGTTCCAGTTGACCGCGGCCGGCGCGGTGCGATCGATCGAGGTCTGCTGATCGCCGAGCAGGTGCGGATCGTCGAAGCCGGCGACGGTGAGGCCGGTGAGTCCGCTGGCCAGAAAGCGCAGGCGGTGGCGCGAGACCGGGCTGCGGGTCGGCACCGACGGGCCGGTCAGCTCGATCCGGAGCTGGACCGAGCCGGCCTGCTCGCAGTGGGCCAGGCGGATCGGATACCAGCCGGTGGTCGGGGCCATGAACGCGCCGCTGACGTCGGCGGGCCAGTTGGCCGAGACCACCCGCGCGAAGTTGGTGCCGCCGATCGGCGCCAGCTCGAGGAAGGCGTGATCGTCGGCCTGGACGTAGAAGGTCCACGGCCCGGCCTCGAGGAAGATCTGGCCGGCGTAGGTCATGGTCAGGTCGTCGCCGGCGGTGAGGCCGAGGCCGGCCGGGGTGCCGCTGCCGAAGTTGCTGGTCAGGGTCCGACCGGGCGCGATCGCGGTGGTGAACGTCATCGCGGCGACCTGGGCCCAGGTCGCGGTCGCGGCGTCGACGAAGATCCCGGTGTCGGACGCAGCGACCCGCAGGCCGCCGGTGTAGTAGGCGGCCGGCGCCACCGCGCCCCACGGCTCGATCACCGCGCCGTCGAAGGTGCCGCCGGTGAAGTCGGCCGCGACATCGTCGAAGAAGAAGCCCGGCGCGACCGCGGCGTCGGCGGCCGCGTCAGGCCGCGCGGCGTCGGTCCGGGCATCGCGGGCGCCGGCGTCCGGCTCATAGGTGGCCGCGGCGCAACCCGCGCCGAGCACGATCAGACAGACGGCGACCCGCACCGACGAAGTGTAACACCGGGCGAGCGGTACAATGGAGGGACCTGCAAGGAGCGTGAGGATGAGCGCAGACGACGGCGAGGACACCACCATCTACAAGGTCGTGATGAACCACGAGGAGCAGTACTCGATCTGGCCGGCCGATCGCGAGAACGCGCTGGGCTGGCGGGACGCGGGCACGTCCGGGTCCAAGCAGGAGTGCCTCGACTACATCAAGGAGATCTGGACCGACCTGCGGCCGCTGTCGTTGCGCAGGAAGATGGAGGAGCCGGACCGCTGACCGGTGTCGTCAACGATGACCGCGCCGGCGCTGTTCCTCGCTGCGGAAGGCGCCGTCGGCGAGCAGCGCCCGGGCGAGCCGCGGCAGCGCCAGGGTCGGCGGCCTCGAGGGACGCCATCAGCAGCTCGGTCAGGGCGTAGACGTGGGCCGACAGCCGGTTGAGCTGGGCCAGCTGATCGGCGGCGTGGTTGTGCGCCAGCATGAAGCCGCGCTCGACGTCCCGACGGGCCGGCAGGTCGTCGTCGGGCGGCGCGCTCACGGCGCGGGCCGGCGGCGGTAGCGCTGCTGGAACGCGTCGAACTAGGCCACCGCGAGGTAGTCGTCGCCGAAGTAACCGCCGAACCGGCCGGTCAGCCGCAGCCGGCCATCGACCACCGACCACGGCCACTGCTCGTCGACCCAGCCGTCGCCGTTGGGGATGCCGTGGAACGAGCCGAACCGGGGGGCGCCGGTGGCCGCGCGCGCCGGCGCGTCGTAGACGTAGCGGATCAGCGCGTAGATCCGGCTGCCCGCCGAAACCGGTCAGAGGCCTTCGGAAGGGCGCGGTTCCGGATTAGGATCGGCAGGTGGGCACGTTCGTATCACCCACCGCCCGTCGAGAATTGCCGGCCCGGTGTCTCGTCGGCCGTTCGCGCAGTTGCGACCTCGTCTTGGGCGGTCGCGACGTGTCCGCCCGCCACGCGCTGCTCGCGTGGACCGGCGCCGACTGGCAGCTCCGCGACCTCGGCAGCCGCAATGGCACGATGCTCGATGGTCGCCGCCTCGACGTCGGGACGCCGGCCGTCGTCGTGGCCGGCGCGCGCGTGGTGTTCGGCCGCGAGGACGAGGCCTGGGTGGTGGCCGACGCGGCGCCGCCCCGGTTGATGGCGGTCGACGTCAACGGCGATCGCCAGCGGGTCGCGGACGGCGACTTCCTGGTGTTGCCCGACCCCGACGCCCCCGACCAGGTCGTCTATCGCGACGGCGAAGCCTGGGTCACCGAGCAGCGCGGCAGCGTGCGCCCCGTCGAGGATCGCGCGATCCTGGTCCTGCCGGACGGCGCGCCGTGGCGCTTGCACCTGCCCGACGCCGAGCCCGGCACCTGGCAGCCCGATCCGTCGGCCCTGCCGCTCGCCCGCATGCACCTGCACATCGCGTACAGCCGCGACGAGGAGTACGTGGAGATCACCGCGCGGTGCGGCGAGCGACACCTCGACCTCGGAGCCCGCGCTCATCACTACCTGCTCCTGCTGCTCGCCCGCCGTCGGCTGGCCGATCAGGCGGCCCACGTGCCCGAACGCGAACAGGGCTGGATCCGGCAGGACGAGCTGGCCGACAGGCTGCGCACCACCGACAACCACATCTACATCATGATCCACCGCGCCCGCACGCTGCTCGCCAGCCACGGGGTGGTCGACGCCGCCGGCCTGGTGGAGCGCCGGCCCAAGACCCGCCAGCTCCGGCTCGGCCTGGGCCAGGTCGACCTGACCGTGCTCGATCGGCGGTGACGATCACGCGATCGCCTGACTCAGCCGGTAGACCAGGACATCGCGCTCCTCGCTGCCGTCGCTGGTGACCAGGCCGCGCGGCGACGGCACCCGCGCGTGCTGGGCGACGGTGAGCGTGGTGTGGTGCAATAGCTCGCGGCGCGAGGTCCGTTCGGGGTCGGAGAGCCAGGCGACGCCGGTCGGAGCCAGGAGGGCCTCGATCGTGGCCAGGAGGGATCGCCGCTCGCGCGGATCGTAGGTCACATCGGCGCCGAGCACGACCTCGAACTGGCCGTGGAGCTCGGCCGGCACCTCGCCCCAGCGCAGCAGGCGGGTCGCGACCTCGAGGCGGTTGGCGCGGGCGTTGGCCTGGGCCAGGGCGAGGGCGTCGGGCTCGCCGTCGGTGAGCAGGACCCGACCGCCGGCGCGCGCGGCCGCCAGCCCGGGCGCTGCCAGCCCGCAGCCCAGCTCGATCACCGCGCGGCCGACCAGCGTCGAGGACAGCGGCCCGGCGAGCTGTTCGGCCAGGACCACGCCGGCCGGCCACAGGTGGGCGAACACCGAGCGTCGACCGAGCTCGAAGTCGGGCGAGGTCAGGCGCAGGCCGGCGACCTCGTGAACCGACGCGGGCATCGCCTGGACGATCGCACACGGCGCCCACGCGCGCCGAGTTGCGCGGCCGGCGGTTCGCGCCGAAGCTGGGGCCACCGATGCCTCCGACCCCACCGCGGTCGCGCACGCTGACCGACCGTATCCTCGACGCGATCGCCGAGCTGCTGCCGGCGCGGCTGGCTGACGCCGAGGTCGCCGACCCGGCGACCGACCCCCGCTCGCTCACCGAGCTGGCGGCGCTGGCCGAGCGCTCGCTGGCCACCTGGCTGGTCGGGCGCCAGCGGGCGCAGGCCGGGCTCGGGGGTGGGCCCGATCGACTCGCGATCCCCGGCAGCGAGCTCGAGCTGATCGCGCTGGTCGAGCCCGGCACGCCGTCGGACCTCGAGGTCGGGTTCGCGATCGACGGGGTCCCGGCAGGCACCGGCCGCACCAGCGCGCTCGGCCTGGCGGTGTGCGCGACCACGGCGCCAGGCCCCGGCGCCCACGAGGTGACCGCCGAGCTGCGGGCCACCGACGGCGCGGTGCTGGTCGCCGCCCGCCCGATCGCGCACCTGCAGGTGGTCGGCGACGGCCCGGTGATTGTCGCCGACGCCCGCCTGCTCGACGAGCCCGCACCGGGGCTGGTCCTCGCGGTGCAAACGCTGGCCGCCCGCGGCGTCGCGGTGTGCTGGGCCGAGCTGGCCGACGCCGACCAGGTGCCGAGCCGCCACGCCCAGCTGGCCGCGGCCGGCCTGCCACCGGCGGCGGTGCTGGCGGTCGGCGCCCGCAACCGCGACTTCGCGACCCTCGGCGTCGACTTCGCCGTGGTCAACGCCAGCCTGCTGATCCGCCGGCTGCGGGCCGGGGGTGTGCCGCTGGTCGCCGCGCTCACCACCGCCACCACCGTCGACGGGGCCGCGGCCGTCGGGCTGATCGCGCTGACCATCGACGACCTGCTCGGCCGCCTCGCCAGCGGGGACGGCCTGGGCCCGCTGTGGGCCGCGACCTACGCATTCGTCGACGCCCGCGAGCGCGCGACCGGGCCGGCCGCGCTGTCACGGCGCCTGGATCTCATGACCGCGACCACGTCGGTCGCGGGTCACGCGATCGAGCTCGAGCTCGACAACCACGCCGCCCGCACCGCGCTGTTCGCCGACCTCGACCGCGCCCAGCACAGCATCCACCTGCAGTTCTACATCCTCAAGCCTGGGCGGTTCGCCACCGAGCTCGTCGAGCGGCTGCGCGCGCGCGGCCAGGCCGGGGTCGCCGTCCGACTGGTGGTCGACGCGCTGTACGCCGGCCACGAGCTGCTGTGGCGGCAGAACCCGGTGATCGCCGCGCTGCTCGATCAGCCCGGCATCACCGCGATCGCCAGCGATCCGGTCGGCCTCGCCGACGGCCTCGATCCGGTCGCGCTCAAGCGCCGCGATCACCGCAAGCTCGCGATCATCGACGGCCAGGTCGCGTACGTCACCGGCCGCAACGGCGCGGACGAGTACTACCTCGGCTTCGACGAGGTCGCGATCGACGACGCCACCATCCACGACGCCATCCCCTGGCTCGACGCGCACGCCCGGATCCGCGGTCCGCTGGTCGCCGAGTTGCAGCGGGTGTTCGTCGCCAACTGGCGGCGCAACGGCGGCTCCGAGATCACCCTCGCCGACGTCACCGCCCCGATCGAGGTCGCCGGTGACCTCGCGGCCCGGGTCATCGCCCACGACGGCCTCGACGACGCCGGCGCGCTGGCCAGCTACGACGCGCTGTTCGCCGGCGCTCGCCACCGGATCATCGTGGCCAACGACTTCCCGGTCATCGCCGACCTCGCGATCCGGCTGATCGCGGCGGCCCAGCGCGGGGTCCGGGTCGATGTCCTCACCGGCAACGGGCTGGCCCGGCGCGGCGACGGCACGTTCTTCGCCGGCCCGCGCCACCGCGAGCTGTTCGAATACATGGTCAAGCGCCGCTACGAGCCGCTGCTGGCCGCCGGGGTCCGGGTCGCCGAGTACGTGGCGCCGGCCAGCCCGACCATCACCGCGCGCGGCGGACCGATCCGGCCCTACGTTCATGCCAAGGTCGTGGTCGTCGACGGCTGCGTCGCCAGCGTCGGCACCGCCAACCTCGACGCCACCGCCAGCCACTGGGAGCGCGAGCTCAACGTGGTCATCGAGTCCGAGCCGGTCGCGACCGCGCTGACCGCGCAGCTCGACGCGATCCTGGCCCGGGCCCACCCGATCGATCCCGGCTCCGACGACTGGCGGCGCGGCGCCGCGCGGCGCGCACTGGCGAGCTGGCTGTGGCCCGACCGTCTGTACTCCTGACCTGGTTCGCGACGCCACCCGCGGCGGCTGACAATGGGCTCACGGCGCGGCGACGCGGAAGGCGCGGGCCATGCGATCCTGGGCGGCGCGCGACAGGCCGGCCTTCTTCGCCTCGAGGCGCCAGCGGCGGACCGCGGCGACCACCTCCGCGATGACCTCCGCGGCGCGGGCGGCCTTGATCCGGAAGGGCCTGGCGACCGCGCGGACCAGGTCGAGGTCCTGGGCGTTGTCGGTCTCCGAGATGTTGAGCGCGAGGCCACGGCCGGTCGCGACCGGGTTCATGTCGTACGCGGGCGCGAGCGACCAGCCGTCGGGCCCGAGGAGGAATGCGTGGTTGCGGAGGTGGTCGTCGACGTTCGAGACGCAGATGAAGAACACGATCCGGCGCCAGAGCTGCTCGAGATCGCGCGCCGGGTGCGCACCCTGCTGGATCAGCACCTGCGCCAGCTCCAGGTAGCTCGCGCCGTCGTCGCCGTCCTCGCGTCCGAGCAGCGTCATCGCCGACGCGAGATGGCGCCGGCGCGGACCCGGGCCGCGATCGAAGCGCCGCGACAGGAACGTGTGATGACGGCTGCCGAAGTGCTGCCGGCGGGCCTCGGGCGTCGTGATGCCGGCCCGCGTCGCTAGCTCGTGCACGACGCTCTCCCATGCGCCGATGTCGTCGTCGTCGTGCGCGCTCGGGAACTTGGCGATCCAGAGGTGGCCGCGCGGGTCGACGACGCTGGCCTTCGGACGGGCACCGCCGAGCGACCGGCCCGGTGCGACCAGCATCCGCAACCAGGTGCCGTACGTCGGATCGCGCTCGGCGCCGTCACGTTCGAGGTGCAGGCTGGCCTGCTCGAGCTCGCGCAAGGACGTCCACGGCGGCGACGCCAGCTCGGTGTTGTCGTCGAGGAACGGCCCGCCTTCGACGCGGAGGCGCAACCCGCCGAGGCGGTGGCCGTCGTAGACGCCGAGCAGATAGTCGCTCTCCATGAGCGGGCGCTCGGCCCGGCGCTCGACCCGCGCGAGCTGGGCCTCGCGACGTCGCAGCAGCACCCGGCCCCAGCGATCGGGTGACGAGTCGAGGAACAAGCCGAAGCTGGCGCGACCCTCGCGCGGGTACTGCGGACCATCATCGAGCCGCAGCCCGGGATCGAGCGTCGTCGCCGGAGCGCCGTCCAGCCATGCCCGGTCGTACTCGAACGAGAACACCTCCTTGCCCCGCACCGGCGTGGCGTGGAGGAGGCCCATGCGCGTCACGCCGCTGCGGCTGTGCCAGTCGGCGCAGACCTCGATCGTGCGGCGCTCAGGGGCCACGACGGCCTGCCCGCGGGCTGCGCCGTGGCGTCAGCGCCGCGTCCTGCAGCCGCCGGCCGAGCGCGTCATCACGGCCGACCGACGCTAGGCCCTGCTCGAGGCCCAGGCTGTGGAGGACGTTGGCCACCGCGCCGAGGGTCACGCCAGCATCACCGCGCTCGATCGCGCGCAGCGTCGGTCGCGACATGCCGGCGCGCTCGGCCAGGAGGGCCGCGGTCAGCTTGCGACGGCGACGGGCCAACCGGATGTTCTCGCCGAGCTCGACGAGCAACCGATGCACGGCGGGCATCGGCGGACTGCTGGACCGCCCCATAGACAACTAATATTGCCATTTGCCGCAGCGATGGCAAGCATAGTTTACAATCACGTCAGGCGTGGGCGGCGACCACGCGGCGCAGGAAGTCGAGGTCGAGGTCGAGCTGGGGGCCGAGCCAGAGCGGGTGATCGCCGTGGTCGGCCACCTCGTCGCCCGTCATCGGGTGGACCAGGATGCTCAGGCCGGCGCGGTTGAGCATCAGCCAGGGCACGATCGCGGCGAAGTCGGCGGTGGCGAACGCGACCTGGTACATCGCGCGGGTGTGCGGGCCGATCGGGCGGTCGTGGATGCGGCCGAGCTCGACCGGCCAGCGCGCGGCGAGCGGCTCGCGCAAGCCGACCGCGGTGCCGCGCGTCGCCGGCTCGAAGTAGACGTGCGCGTGGTAGCCGCTGATCTCGCTCGCGTCTCGCATCGTCCGATGGTGCCACGGCGGCCCGGCCCTGACGGTGCTCAGTCGAGCTCCTCGATCACGAGGTCGGGCATGATGGTCCACGGATGGCGGCGCACGCCGTAGACCGAGAAGCGGGGCGGCGGAAACGTCGGATCGGCGAACGCGCCGACCGGGACTCAGGGCTTCATCCAGTGGCCGCCGGTCTCGGTGCAGATCCGCTCGAGGTCGGCGGTCTCCATCGGGTGGCCCTGGTAGAAGACCTTGGTGCCCTCGTCCTTGTGGCACATGCCGGTCTGGTTCTCCTTCGGGCACGGCGTGGTCGCGAACGTGCCCTCGAGCCCGGTGCACAGCCGCTTGAGGTAGTCGTCGCCGATCGCGCGGTTGGCCTTGCCGTACTGGTCGCACTCGTGGTGGATCGTGTTGCACGAGGCCAGACTCTCGCCGCCGCCGCCCTTGCCCTTGCTGCCGCAGCCGAGCACGGCGCCGGCCAGGGCGATCGCGAGCGCTGCACTCATCCAGGTCGAGGTCTTCATGGCCCGGACGCTAGCACGACGGCTGGGTAGCCTCGGCCGGGCCTCCTGAGGTACACGAGCGGCATGCCGCGCCGCCCTGATCTCGAGAGCGTGCTGATCATCGGATCCGGGCCGATCGTCATCGGCCAGGCCTGCGAGTTCGACTAC
>JAYVSF010000554.1:0-10352 GCA_043775605.1 Myxococcales bacterium | reverse complement strand
GACGCGCGCGCGGGCCGCGGTGATGCGCGAGGAGGCCGGGCAGCGCCGGCTGCGGGACGCGCTGGCCGAGCAGGATCGCAACCTGGCGGCGCTCGAGGGCGACGACGCCCGGTCGTTCGAGTAGCGGCCCGTCGGCGCAGGGGTCGCTGCCAGTGGTCAGGAACTGAAGCCGAGATCCGCGGTCAGCGCGTCGAGCAGCGCGTCGAGGCCGGCGTCGCGATCGACGAAGCGATGGACCAGCGGCGGTCCCGGCACCGCCGCGTCGGGGCTGCCGCGCACGATCCGGCGCGCCGCCGGCTGCAGCGCCGCGGTCTCGGACAGCACCTCGTGCCAGCGCGGGTCCGACGCGTCGTGCTCGGCGATCACCGCGTCGACCACCGCGCCGGTCAGGGCCTCGACCGTGGTGCCGAAGTTGGTGGCGAAGCGGACGTCCCAGCCGCTGGTGACGTACAGCGCCAGCGCGCCCCGCTGCCGGCGCTCGTCGCCGACCACCAGCACCCGCAGCCGGCGGATGGACTTGTTGTCGGTCGGCGTCGAGGTCCGGGTCAGCGCGCCGACCAGCGTGTGCCAGTCCTCGGGCGGATCGTGGAACTGGACCCCGACCCCGGGGTTGGCGCCGCCGGTGATCCGGATGACCTCGCCGACCAGCTCGACCGGGCTGCCCCGGCTGCGATCGAAGATCGCGATCGCGACGTGGGCGCCCAGCTCGATCGGGGTGGTCGTGTCGAGGAAGCAGCCGACCGACGAGACGTCGCGGGTCTGGCACACGAAGAGCCCTCGGCTGGAGGCGAGCGGGGTGACCGTCGCCGCAAGCCGGGCGCGAATGCGATGAGCGCGCCGGGACACGGGTCGTCGGTATTATCACGCCGAACCGCGGCCCGCGGGCTCGCGGGGCCGTGGATCGCGCGGTCGACCGAGGTTCGCCGCGTGCGTGGCCCAGGCGCAGCGGCGAGGCCGATTCGGAGGTCCGGCCGAGCCCGGCGGTCGGGACAATGCCGAGGTGCTCGAGGCGAGTTGCTTTGTCCGAAAAGCGGACAGAACCGGCGCTGCGGTCGGACCGAGATCGGTGCCGATCCCTCCGGAGTGAAGGCAGGCGGCAGAGTTGGCCGGCGCGCGCCGGGGCGGCCCGGGCAGGGCCTCGTCGAGGTCGTTGACAGAGGCCTGGTCTATGCTGAACATATGCTCAGTATTCGAGCCGGTTTCATCCTCCCGCTCGTTCGCCGCCCATGACCACCGCCGACGTCCAGGCCTTCCTCGAGCGCACGCGCGCCACCTCGACCGTGGCGTCGGCCAGCGCCGCGCGGATCAGCTCGCTCGACGAGGTGCGTGCGCCGCGGAATCATGAGCAGACCGCGCGCGCCGCTCGCTGGTCGCTCGACGAGCTGACCGGCCGGCTCACCGAGCTGTCGGGGCAGGGCGCGGTGGCGTCGCTCACCGCCGCGGTGATGCTGGTGATCGAGGCCCAGGAGCGCGGCGAGCCGGTGGCGTGGGCGACCCTGCCGACCGCCAGCTTCTACCCGCCCGATCTGGCCGAGGCCGGGGTCGATCTCGACGCGCTGGTGGTGGTGCGCGCGCCCGATCCGGTGGTGATCGCGCGGGCCGCCGATCGCCTGCTGCGCTCGGGCGGGTTCGGGCTGGTGGTGATCGATCTCGGCCCGGCCGGCGCCGACGTCGAGCTGCCGATCGCGATCCAGGGTCGGCTGGTCGGGCTGGCCCAGCACCACGACGCCGCGCTGGTGGTGGTGACCGACAAGCCGGCGACGTCGCCGTCGCTGGGCTCGATGGTGTCGCTGCGGGCCGAGGCGGTGCGCGAGCGCAGCGGCGACGGCTTCCGGCTGGCGGTGCGGGCCCGCAAGGACAAGCGGCGCGGCCCGGGCTGGAGCGAGGTGGCCGCGGTGCAGGTCCCGGCTGGCCTGCGATGAGCGAGGGAGTCTTCGAGAGAGCGAACTCCGTACAGGCCGGGTCGGCGTTCCTCGCAGCGGCCGGCCGATCGACGTGGGCGCCGGTGCCGGAGGCACGGGGCCCATGAGCGAGGGCAGCGCGAGCCCGCGTGGCGTGCGGGTGGCGTGCGTCGACGTCCCGTCGTTGCCGCTGCAGCTCCTGTGGCGGCGCGAGCCGGCGTGGCGGACCCAGCCGACCGTGGTCGTCGACGAGGATCGGCCGCAGGGCCTGGTCCGGTGGGCGAGCGAGCAGGCCCGGGTGCTGCGGGTGTTGCCTGGACAGCGCTACGCCACCGCCCTGGCGCTGTCGGCCGAGCTGCGGGCGGGGGTGGTGCCTGCCGAGGAGATCGCGGCCGCGGTCGACGCGCTGGCCGCGCGGCTGCACCGGCTGTCGCCCGAGGTCACCCGCAGCGAGGGCGAGCCCGGCACGCTGTGGCTGGGCGGCGCCGGCCTGGCCGGGCTGTATCCGTCGGCCAGCGCGTGGGGCCAGGCCATGGCCCAGGCCCTGCGCGAGCTCGGGTTGACCGGCGTGATCGTGGTCGGCTTCTCGCGGTTCGCGACCTGCGCGATCGCCCGCGGGCTCGGGCATGGGCTCGGCCAGGGCGGCGCCACCAGCCGCGCCGAAGCCGAGGCGTCGATCGTGCGGGTGTTCGCCCGCGACGCCGACGAGCGGGCCAGCGCGCGGGCGGTGCCGCTCGATCGCGTCGATGTCGCGCCCGGGCTGCGCGACGCCCTGGCCCGGCTGGGGGTGACCACGCTCGGCGAGCTGGTCGGGCTGCCGGGCGGCGGCATCCTCGAGCGGTTCGGCACCGCGGCCCACCGGCTGTACCAGCTCGCGGCCGGCGAGGGCTGGGATCCGCTGGCGCCCGAGCCGCCGCCCGAGGCCGTCGACGAGCGGGTCATCCTCGACGAGCTCGAGGTCGACGCCGAGCGGCTGGGCTTCGCGCTCAAGGCCGCGCTCGATCGCCTGCTCGATCGCCTGGCCGAGCGGCGGCGGGCGCTGACCGCGCTGTACCTCGAGCTGACCCTGCGCCACGCGGTCGGTCGCCACAGCCGGCGGGTCGATTGCATCAAGCCGGCGGCGCCGACCCTCGACGGTCGGGCGTTGCTCGGGCTGTGCCGGCTGCGGCTCGAGCACCAGCCGCCCGAGATCGGGGTGTGCGAGCTGCGGGTGTGGGCCGACGATATCGGCGCGACCCGCGAGCAGCTCGCGCTGTTCGCCGAGCGACCCCGCCGCGATCGCGCGGCCGCCGACGCCGCGCTGGCCCGGCTGCGGGCCGAGCTCGGCGACGACGCGATCGTGCGGGCGGTGCTGCGCCCGGGCCACCTGCCCGAGGCCCGGTTCGGCTGGGAGCGGCTGGTCCACGTCGCCGCGCCGCGCCCGCGCCGCGATCTGCCGCGGCTCCTGGTCCGTCGGGTGCTGACCCGGCCGCTGCTGTTGCCGCCGCAGCCGCCGAGCGTGCGCGACGACGGCTGGGTGCTGTCGGGCCTGACCCACGGCGCGGTCACCCGCATCGTCGGGCCGTACGTGGTGTCGGGCGGCTGGTGGGCGACCGAGCTCCACCGCGAGTACCACTTCGCCGAGACCCGGCGCGGCGACTGCCTGTGGCTGTTCTACGACCGCGCCCGCCGACGCTGGTTCCAGCACGGCGCCGTCGAGTAGCGGGCGATCACGGCGGCGCGGCCGCCGCGGCTGACGGCTCCTCGAGGCAGGCGCGGTCGGCGCGCAGAACGGCCGGCAGTTGTGGACCCGGACGTGCTCAACCGCCACCCCGGCGATTGCGTTGGCGCCTGCCACAGTCCATATTCAGACCGTAAGGAGTCCTCATGCGAACCGTCCGACTCGCCGAAGACATCATCCCGGTCAGCGACTTCAAGGCGCGGGCCGCCGACCTCTTGCATCGGCTCCAAGAGACTGGCCAGCCGATCGTGATCACGCAGAACGGCAAGGTCGCCGGCGTGGTCCTGTCCCCGGGCGACTACGATCGGCTCACCGAGCGCGCCCGTGTGGTCGCGGCGGTCGAGGAAGGGCTCGCCGACGTCGCCGCCGGGCGTGTGCATGCTCACGCCGACGTCGCCTCCGCCATCCGTAGCCGCGCACGCAAGCGGCCGTGAGCGCGCCCCGTCGCGGCCGCCGGCCACCCGGCCCGAATGCCCCGATCGCGCCCGCCGCGTCAGTTGCTCCGACCTGGTCCGCGCGTGCTCTCCTCGATCTCGACGAGATCCAGGACCACATCGCCGATGATAGTCCCCGTGCCGCCGAGCGCTGGGCTCTCGTCCTGTGGGAGGCCGCCAACGCCGCGGCGCAGCGTCCCTCCGTCGGTCGCATGGTTCCCGAGGTCGGACGTCCGGACGTGCGCGAGGTCCTCCGCGGTGCTTACCGGATCGTCTACCTCGTGCGCGGAGACCGCATCTTCGTGCTGACGGTCCTCGAAGGCCACAAGCTCCTCCCCGCAGACGTCCGCCGCGCCATCGACCGCGCCTGAGTCTGCTCCGGCCTCCCCCTGGCCGGGCCGCCACCACCGACCGCGCTCGACCAGCAGCACCCGCGCGTGCGGCGCCAGTCGAGCCGCGATCACACTGCCGCCGTAGCCGGAGCCGACGATGAGGACGTCAAGCACGATCGTGAGCGTGGCACGAGCCGAGGACCGCGACCGCGGGCCATGTGGTCGCAGGGCGGGATCGCCGGCTACGTGGTCTACGGCGGCGGTCGCCACGAGGAGCCCGGCCGGATCCACCCGCGACCGTCGCCCGCGGCGGTGCTCGCCGCCCGGGCCGCCGCACAGGGCGCCGCCCGCGCGGCCTTCACGCCGGCGCCGCCCGCCCGCCAGATCCTGTTTGGCGATCTCCACGTCCACACCACGTTCTCGGCCGACGCCTTCATGCGCAGCTTGCCGTTCCTGCAAGGCGAGGGCGCCCACCCGCCGGCCGACGCCTGCGACTACGCCCGGTTCTGTTCGGGCCTCGACTTCTTCGCGCTGACCGATCACGCCGAGTCGTTGACCCCGCGCCACTGGCGCGAGTCGATCGACTCGATCCGCCAGTGCAACGCCACCGCCGGCGATCCTCGCGATCCCGATCTGGTCGCCTACGTCGGCTTCGAGTGGAGCCAGGTCGGGGCGACGCCCGAGGAGCACTACGGCCACAAGAACGTGATCCTGCGCGGCCTCGCCGACGACGAGCTGTCGCGTCGACCGATCGCCGCGCCCGGCCTGGTCGGCAGCGCGCTGCGCGGGCTGGGCATGTCGCGCTGGAAGGCGCTGCAGGTGCCGCTGCGCGACTTCAGCCACCGCCAGCGCTACCTCGATCTGCGGGTGTTCAACCAGGAGCTGGCGGCGGTGCCCGACTGTCCGGCCGGCGTCGACACCCGGTCGTTGCCGGCCGACTGCCGCGAGACCGCGACCACGCCGCGCGAGCTCTACGAGAAGCTGGCGCAGTGGGGCGTGCCGTCGATGGTGATCCCGCACGGCTCGACCTGGGGCTTCTACACGCCGCCCGGCTACCGCTGGGACAAGCAGCTCGCGCCCGGCCAGCGCGATCCCGATCGCACCCGCCTGGTCGAGGTCTACTCGGGCCACGGCAACTCCGAGGAGTACCGGCCCTGGGACGACGTCGAGCGCGGGCCCGACGGCGCGCAGCGCTGCCCGGCCCCGACCGCCGACCACGAGGCCTGCTGCTGGCGGGCGGGCGAGATCATCCGCAGCCGGTGCGGCGACGCACCGACCGCCGAGTGCGAGGCCCGGGTGGCGACGGCCCGCGCCAGCTACGTCGCCGCCGGGGTCGCGGGCCACCTGACCGTGCCCGGCGCCTCGGTCGAGGACTGGAAGGACTGCGGCCAGTGCCGCGACTGCTTCGCGCCGTCGTTCTCGTTCCGGCCCGGCGGCTCGGTCCAGTACATGCTGGCCCGCGGCGACTTCACCGATCCGGCGGCGCCGTACCACGAGCGCCTCGGCCTGATCGCGTCGAGCGACAACCGCGTACCACGCACCCTGGCGCGCGCCCGAGCGTGGTCGACCCGCGGCAGTGGCTCATGGCGGCATCGTCGGCTTCCGCGGACGCACCGTCGGACGGCGCGTCAGGTCGGGCCGGGTGTGCAGCACGAAGCGAGTCTAGCCGGCCTCCACGATCGCGTCGATCACGGTGACCAGGGTCGCGACCGAGATGGTGTGGTCGACGTGGATCACCGGCTTGTCGTCAGGGCCGAGCTGGTTGGCCGCGAGCGCGGCCCGGTAGGCCGCGACCAGGGCGGCGCGATCGAAGGTCCCGTCGGTCACGGTCACCGAGCCGAAGCGGTCATGGTCGAGGCCGTCGCCGCGCACCGTGATCGTGCCGGCGTCGATGTCGACGCTGCGGTTGGCGGCGATGCAGATCGGATCGCCGAGCGCGACCGCGCCGCCGACGTGGACGGCCAGCGCTGCGGCGCCGCGGCCGCCGGCGACCGCGATCAGCGCGTCGGGGCTGTCGTCGGCGGCCTGGATCAGCCGGATCGCCGGCGCGCTGCCGTCGGCGATCAGGACGGTGCGCGCGGTCGGCGCGGTGCCGGCCCGCGCGAAGGCGAGCACCTCGAAGCGCTGGTCCTTGCTGTAGCCCCAGCTCACGGCGCGAGGCCCGGTCACGTGCATGCATCCGCTGGTGCGGACCTCCTCGCGACCGGCGTCGTCGAGCACGCGCGGCGGCAGGTCGGCGCCGAGCAGCCCGGCCACCGTCGCGCGCAGCCGCGGGGTCCCGGCCGCTGTGTCGTCGTCGGCCGCCTCGACCTGCCGTGGCATCCCGACCAGCACGCCGCCGTCGAGCGCGTCCGTGGCCAGCGTGCCGACCCGGGTGGCGCCGTCGGCGCCGATCGTCACGAACACCCGCGCACCGTCGAGCGCGACGGTCTGCGTCGCCGCCGCCAGCGCGTAGCGACCGGCGAGCTGGGTCGGGATCGCGGGGGTGACGGAGGTGACGGGCGCGGCCCCGTCCGACGGGGTGACCGGGGGCGCGGCCTTGCCACGGCACGCGGCCAGCAGTGACGCGCCGAGGATGAGTGATGCGACCTTCATCGGCGCATTGTACGCATCGCCGACCCCGGCTCGCTCAGCGCGGGCGGAGGACGACCTTGATGGCGCCGCTCGTGGCGTGGTGCGCGGCGGCGGCCATCGCCTTCTTGTAGTCGGCGAGCGCGAACGAGTGTGTGACCAGCTTGGCGACCGGCGCGGCGGTCTCGAGCATGAGGCGGTGGGTGATCGCGAAGGTGTGCAGTCGCTCGTCGCGCCACGTCTCGGTGCCGTAGCAGAGGAAGCCGCGGACCGTGAGCTCGCGCGCCCACAGGAACGTGAGGTCGAGCTTGCGCAGCTCGGCGGCGCAGCCGAGCAGCACGATGCGCCCGCGCGGCGCGACGTAGCGCAGCGCCTGATCGAGGCTGTCGCGGCTGCCGACGCAGTCGAACACCAGCGGGAAGCCGCCGCCGGCGAAGACCTCGGGCCCGATGATCGGCTGGTACGGGGTCGCGCCGGTCGCGAGCAGCGCGGCGCGGGCGTCGGGGCCGGGCGTGACCGTCGCGGTGGCGCCGAGCGCACGGGCGAGCGCGGCCTCGTGCGGCCGCCGGGTCTGGGCGACCAGCGGCCCGGTGTGGCCGAGCGCCTTGAGCGCCCACACCGTGCCGAGCGCGATCGGGCCGCTGCCGATCACGAGCGCGGCGGCGGTCGGCTCGGGCGCGACCTGCAGCACGGCGTGGACGCCGATCGACAGCGGCTCGGTCATGACCGCGGCGTCGTCGGAGAGGCCGTCGGGGATCACGTGGACCTGGTGCTGGTGCGCGACCAGCTGCTCACCGAGGCCGCCGGGCAGATCCTTGTGTGCGCCGATCAGGAAGCCGCGGGCCAGGGGCGCGCCGCTCGGCGACGGACCGCCGGCCTCGCCGGCCCGGCTGCAGGTACCGCTCAGCCCCAGCGCGCACGACGGGCACTGCTCGGCGACGGCGCGGCCGCGGACCAGGCACGAGATCGTCGGGTCGACCGCGACCCGATCGCCGACCTTGACCCGGGTGACCGCGGCGCCGACCCGCGCGACCCGGGCCAGGATCTCGTGGCCGAGCACCGCCGGGAACGACGCGAACGGCTCGAGCGCGGGGCTCGACTTGTAGGTGAGCGTGCCGAGGTCGGAGCCGCAGATGCCGCCGGCGATCACCTCGAGGCCGACCCAGTCGGGCCCGGGCAGCGTCGGCGCCGGCAGCTCGGCGAGCGCCAGGCCGCTGAGGCTGCCGAACAGCGCCGCGTCGGTGACCTTGCCGAGCGAGCGACCGAGCAGGTAGCGAGGCACCGAGAGACCGAAGACGAGGGCGCGCATGCCAGGGTCATACCGCCGATGACCACCGGCTCGCACTGGATACTGAACGTGTGTTCAGGTTACGCTCGCGCGTCCCGATGGCCGCCGATCCGCCGTACGTGCCGCTGTGGTGTCGCTCGAGCTTCTCGTTCCTCGAGGGCGCGAGCCACCCCGACGAGCTGATCGAGGAGGCCCATCGCCTGGGCCTGCCGGCGATCGCGGTGACCGATCGCGACGGCGTCCACGGCATGGTGCGGGCTCACGTCAAGGCGCGCGAGCTCGGGGTCCAGCTGATCCCGGGCGCGACGTTGACGATCGCGGCGCCGGGCACGGCGCTGATGCCGTCGCCGGTCGGGCGCGCGCGCGCCGCCGGGTTGCACGCGACTCTCGACGACGACGAGGCGGTGCCGGCGATGGGCGCGGCCCGGCGCGGGCGGACCCGGCGGGCGCCGAAGCGGAGCCCTGTCACGGGATCGGGTTCGGTTACGGGATCGGGATCGGGTTCGGTTACGGGATCGGATTCGGGTTCGGGTTCGGGTTCGGGTCCGGGCGAGACGTCGACGATCGTGGTGCTGGCCGCCGACAAGTCCGGCTGGAGCCACCTGACCCGGCTCATCACCGCCGGCCGCCGGCGCTCGACCAAGGGCAGCTCGCTGATCGGCTGGGACGAGCTGAGCGCGAACGCCGGCGGGCTGATCGCGCTGTGGGGCGGCGAGTCGAGCTTGCTGGCCTCACCCGACGACGGCGCCGACGAGGGCGCGATCGCGCGGGTCGCGGGCCCCTTGCGCGAGGCGTTCGGCGATCGCTTGTACGCGATGGTCACCCGCCACCGCCGCGCCGAGGACGTCCCGCTCGAGGCCCGGCTGCGCGCGCGCGCGACCGCGCTCGGCCTGCCGGTGGTCGCCGCCGGCGAGGTCCTCTATCACAGCCGGGCCCGGCGCCCGCTGCAAGACATCCTCACCTGCATCCGCCACGGCGTGACCCTGGCCACCGCCGGCCGGCGCCTGCGCAGCAACGACGAGCACGATCTCAAGAGCCCGCACGGCTTCGCCCGGCTGTGGGCCGACGATCCGGGGGCGGTGGCTCGCACCCGCGACGTCGCGGCGCGCTGCGGCTTCTCGCTGGCCGAGCTGCGCTACCGCTACCCGCTCGAGAAGCTGCCGGTCGGCGCCACCACCAACGCCCACCTGCGGCACCTGACCTTCGACGGCGCGCACGGCCGCTACGGCGCGATCTTGCCCGACGACGTCATCCGTCAGCTCGAGGTCGAGCTGGCGCTGATCGAGGAGCTTGACTACGGCGGCTACTTCCTCACCATGTACGAGGTGGTGCGGTTCTGCCGGAGCCGCGAGATCCTGTGCCAGGGCCGCGGCTCGGCCGCCAACTCGGCGGTCTGCTACTGCCTCGGCATCACCGCGGTCGATCCGGTGCGGATGGGCCTGCTGTTCGAGCGCTTCCTGTCGCGCGAGCGGGCCGAGCCGCCCGACATCGATCTCGACATCGAGCACGAGCGGCGCGAGGAGGTGATCCAGCAGGTCTACCGGGGCTATGGCCGCGATCACGCCGCGATGGTCTGCAACATCATCCGCTACCGGCCGCGCTCGGCGGTGCGCGACGTCGGCCGGGCGCTTGGCCTGCCCGAGACCGCGCTCGATCGCGCCGCCAAGCTCTTGTCGCACTGGGGCGACGTCGAGTCGACCGCGCTCGAGCACGCGCTCGGCGACGTCGCCGGCCTCGCGCCCGCCGACGATGGCACCGGCGGCCGCGGCACCCTCGGCCACCTGGCCCGGCTCGCCACCGAGATCCTCGAGTTCCCTCGCCACCTGTCGATCCACCCCGGCGGCTTCGTCCTCGGTCACGAGCCGGTCCACGACCTGGTGCCGATCGAGAACGCGACCATGCCCGGCCGCACCGTCATCCAGTGGGACAAGGACGACCTCGAGGATCTCGGCCTGTTCAAGCTCGACCTGCTCGCGCTCGGCGCGCTCCACCTGCTCCACCGCGCCTTCGATCTGATCCGCGTCCACCGCGGCCGGACCCTGACCATGGCGACGCTACCGGCCGACGACGCCGACACCTACGCGATGATCCAGGCCGCCGACACCG
>JAYVSF010000553.1:0-5397 GCA_043775605.1 Myxococcales bacterium | reverse complement strand
CGCGATCACGTGCTGTCGGAGCTGCTGCCGCCGCTCGAGCCCGACGGCACCAGCCGGCTGTGGGAGCACGTCGGCCGCCACTTCACCGGCCTCAGCTATCAGGACGCGGACCTCCTGTCGAAGGACAACAAGGAGTTCATCACGGCCCTGTTCCCGCACGACCCGATCCACTGCGAGCTGTTGCCGGCCGAGGTCGCCGGCATCATCGGCCAGGTCGGGCCCGAGACCCGCGGCGTCGAGAAGATGCTGCGCCGGATCGGCTTCGACTACGCCGGCCAGATCGATCCGTTCGACGGCGGGCCGCACTTCACCGCCCGCACCGACGACATCTCGCTGGTCCAGGGCGCACGGCGGGTCGAGGCCGGCCCGATCACCGACGCCCGCGCGCTGGCGCCGGCGATCGTCGCGGTCGATCACGAGCTGCCGGGCACCGGCTTCCGCGCGGTCGGGACCCGGGTCCAGCTCCACGCCGACGGCCGGATCGGCCTCGACGACGGCGCCCGGACCCGGCTCGAGCTCGGCGACGAGGCGGTGTGGGTGGTGGTGCCGTGAGCGCGTCGTCCGGCACCGGCCGCGCGCTGACGCTCGCGGTGCTGACCGCGCTGGTGCTGACCGGCGTGGCCATCGGGGGCGCAGGCGCGCGGCCGACCGCAACGCCGCCGCCCTTGCCGGCGCTGGCGATCCCTGCCGGCTGGCAGCCGCAGCCGACGCTGGTCGCGGCGGCCGACCAGGCCTCGAGCGCGGCGGCCGGCGCGCGGGCGCGCTCGATCGCGGCGTGGGGCGAGCCGGTGCTGGGTTGCTTCGCCACCGCCGTCGTGGTCGGCCTGGCCTCGGGTGACGAGGCGACCACCGTGCTGGCCGAGCTGCGGACCGCGCTCGCGGCCGGCGCCACTGTCCTTGCCTGGACCGCCGACGCCGGCGTGGTCACCGCGAGCTTCGCGCGTGCGGGCTGGCGCGGCGAGCTGCGCGGTCAGGTCACCGGCCGCAACCCGGCGCGAGCCACCGTGGTCGCCTGCTTCCACAATGATCGCGCGCCTGCCCGCTGCCAGTCGGCGTGCGGTGCGCTCCTCGCGTCGCTGCCGGTCACGAACCTCAGGAACCCATGATGCGCGCCACGCTCGCCCGCTCCGCCCTCCCATCGCTGGCCACGCTGGCCACCCTGCTCGCCGCGCTGGCCCTCGCGCCCACGCCCGCGGCGCGCGCCCAGCGACCGTCGCGCGAACCGCCGCCGTCGACGGTCGAGGTCGCCGCGCCCGCGGGCTGGACGCTCGACGCCGCCCGCACCGCGGCCCAGGCCAAGACCCTGCGCGGCGGAGCCCACCTCGGCGGCGAGTTCCGCGCGGCCGCCGCGTTCTACGGCACGTCGCCGCAGGGCGGCGCGATGATCGTGAGCGAGCTGGTCGCGCAGCCACCGCCCACCGACGTCGTCGGCGCGGCCCGGGCGGAGCTGGCCGGGATCCGCAGCGTGGTCGAGGCCGCTGGTGGGACGCTGGTGGGCTGGCGGTTCCAGGGCGGCGAGCCGACGCTGCCCGAGGCGGCCCTGGAGTGGAAGGATGCGTCGGTCGGCACGACGTCGATCACGCGGGCGCTGGTGTTCCGGACCGCGGACGCGCTGGTCGTGGTCACCGCCGAGTGCGTGCTGGCCGGCGACGCCCTTGCGCTGCGGGCGCCGTGCGAGTCGGCGCTGGCGGCGGTGCGGCCGCTGGCGGCGCTCAAGCGGGTCGAGGTCGGGCTGGGCGCGACCGACCCGGTGACGGCGGCGGCGGATGCACCGGCGGCGGATGCACCAGCGGCGGATCGGCCAGCGCCTGCGGGCGGCTCGCCGTCGACGAACGCGCCGACGATGAGCGAGCGACCCGGGGAGATCCCGACGACGATCCTGGTGCGGCCGCCCGAGTCGACGAAGGATCACCGGCCGATGCTGCTGCTGGTCGGCGTCGGCGTGCTCGCGGTGGTGTTCCTCTGGAACCGGCGGCAGCGGGAGAAGCTCGACCTTGCCGAGGAGCGCGAACGGAAGCGCGGAGCGCGCGCGGACAAGACCGGTGCGAAGTCCGGATCCGAGGCCGAATCCGAGGCCGAATCCGAGGCCGAGCCTGGAGATGGCAAGGGCACGGGCGACAAGGAGGACGCGTGAGCACGACGCCACCACCGGTCGCGGCCGGCGAGCCGGTCCTGATCGTCGACGACGAGAAGAACATCCGCCGCACCCTGCGCATGGTCCTCGAGGGCGAGGGCTACCAGGTCGGCGAGGCCGGGTCGGCGGCCGAGGCCGAGGCCGTGCTCGCGGCCCAGCCAGTCGAGCTGATCCTCCTCGACGTCAAGCTCGGCGAGGACAACGGCCTCGAGCTCCTGCGCAAGCTCAAGGCCCGCGGCGAGGACGGCATCGGCAGCGCGTGGGCCGACATCCCGGTGGTCATGATCTCGGGCCACGCCACCATCGACGACGCGGTCAGCGCGACCCGCCTCGGCGCGTTCGACTTCATGGAGAAGCCGCTCGACCGCAGCCGGGTGGTTGTCACCGCCCGCAACGCGCTCGACCGCCGCAAGATGTGGCGCGAGGTCAGCCAGCTCCGCCAGGCGGTCGACGCCCGCTTCGAGCTGCTCGGCGCCTGCCCGGTCATGAACGATCTCCGCCGGCAGATCGCCAAGGTCGCGCCGACCCGCTCGCGGGTGCTGGTCACCGGCCAGTCGGGCACCGGCAAGGAGCTCATCGCCCGCGCCATCCACCGCAACAGCGCGGTCGCCGCCGGTCCGTTCGTCAAGGTCAACTGCGCCGCCATCCCGCCCGAGCTGATCGAGAGCGAGCTGTTCGGCCACGAGCGCGGCGCGTTCACGGGCGCCATCGCCAAGAAGCGCGGGCTGTTCGAGGTCGCCGACGGCGGCACGATCTTCCTCGACGAGATCGGCGACATGGCGCCGTCGGCGCAGGCCAAGGTCTTGCGGGTGCTGCAGACCGGCGAGTTCACGCGGGTCGGCGGCGAGAAGAGCCTGCGCACCGACTGCCGCGTGGTCGCCGCCACCAACCGCGACCTCGAGGAGATGGTCCGCGCCGGCACCTTCCGCGAGGACCTGTTCTTCCGGCTCAACGTGGTCCCGATCCGCTCGCCCAACCTGAGCGAGCGCGTCGACGACATCCCGCTGCTGGTCGAGTCGTTCGTGCGCGAGTGCTGCGACGAGAACGGCTTCGGTCGCAAGCCCGTCGACGAGGCGGTGTTCGAGCGGCTCAAGACCTACGACTGGCCCGGCAACGTGCGCGAGCTGCGCAACGTCGTCGAGCGCCTGGTGATCATGAGCGACGAGGTCATCCGCGAGCAGGACCTGCCGCCCTACCTCGGCGGCCCGCGCCCGGCCGGCGTCGGTCGCCAGACCGGCCCGCAGCCGACGTTCGACCTCGGCCGCTACGCGACCCGGTCGCTGCGCGAGTTCCGCGAGGAGATCGAGGCCGACTTCATCCGCATGAAGCTGGCCGAGCTCGGCTGGAACATCTCGAAGACCGCCCAGGTCCTCGGCATCGAGCGCACCAACCTGCACAAGAAGCTGCGCGCGCTCGGCATCCACCGATCCGAGGACGCCAAGGACGAGTAGGATTCAGACACTTCCGACCCCGGAGCTTGTCCCCACTGTGCGCTTTCCGCTGACCGAGACGCTGATCGACGAGGCCCGCCGCCACGAGCTGCGGTCGGCGTGTCGCGATTGCCTGTTCTGGCTCGAGCGGAAGGGCGAGTGCTTGCACGGCTGGCCGGACGAGGGGCAGCGCCGCTGGCCGCTCGACGCGCCCGATCCGGTCACTGGTGAGCGGCCGACCGAGGTCGCCTTCTGCAAGGAGTTCGAGCTGCGCTGACCGAGCGGACGGCTTATAGTCGACGCGTGACCTCACCGCCCGAAGGACGTGGCCGGATCCTCGCGATCAAGTGGGGCATGAACCCCAACTCGTCGAGCCTCGGCGTCGACGTCACATTCCTGCTGTTCGGCGCGGCGGCGGTCGCGATGGTGACGCCGCTGGTCGGTGCGTGGCTGCGCTGGCGCAAGCCGCGATGACCGAGCGCGGCTCGCGGCTCGAGGCGTTCGGCGCGATCGTCCAGCTGGCGCGGCCGCGGGCGCTGGTGTTCGTCGATCGCGCGCGCGCACGCCACCTCGGCCTCGGACCGGTCGCCGGCGATCCGGCGTGGGCCGCCCCCGCCGCCGACGGTGCGCTCGGCCAGGCCCCGCTGTCGGCGCCGCTCGAGGCTCACCTCCAGCTCACCAACCACTGCGGCGCGGGCTGCACCGGCTGCTACACCGGCGCCAGCCCGGCGGCCGGCGCCGACGAGCTCGGGCTCGACGGCTGGAAGGCCGCGCTCGATCACCTCGCGGCAACGGGCGTGTTCCACGTCGCCCTCGGCGGCGGCGAGAGCGCGACCCTGCCCTGGCTCGGCGACCTGGCCGCCCACGCCCGCGCCCTCGGGATGATCCCGAACCTCACCACCAGCGGGCTCGACGGCCTCGATCGCCTGCTGCCGATCGCCGACCGCTTCGGCCAGATCAACGTGTCGCTCGACGGGCTCGGCGCCACCTACGCCCGGGTCCGCGGCTTCGACGGCTTCGCCCGGGCCGACGCCGGGCTGCGGGCGCTGCGATCGATCAAGCGCGAGGTCGGCATCAACGTCGTCGTCACCCGCCACAACTTCGACGAGCTGCCGGCGATCTTCGCCCACGCCCGCCGGCGCCGGCTGTCGGAGGTCGAGCTCCTGCGCTTCAAGCCGTCGGGCCGCGGCGCCCGGGCCTACGCCGACCTGCGCTGCACCGACGACCAGCACCGCCGGTTCCTGCCCCACGTCCTGGCCGCGGCGCGCCGCCAGCGGGTGCGGGTCAAGGTCGACTGCAGCTACACGCCGATGGTGGCGTGGCACGATCCGGGGCCGGCGCTGCTCGGCCAGCTCGCGGTCTACGGCTGCACCGGCGGCGACTTCCTGGTCGGCGCCAAGGCCAGCGGTGCCCTGACCGCGTGCAGCTTCGCGCCGCCGCCACCGCCGCGCGTCGACGGTGACGACGCCGAGGGCCGCCGTCCGCGGATCACCGACCTCGGCGCGTACTGGTCGGCGCCGGGTGCGTTCGGCGCGTTCCGCGACTGGCGCGCCGGCGGCGAGCCGTGCCGCTCGTGCCCGTACCACGCGCTGTGCCGCGGCGGCTGTCGGGTGGTCAGCGGTCACGCCGGCGACGACGCCGCGCCCGATCCCGAGTGCCCGCGCGTCGTCGAGCATCGCCGCGGCGCCGCCCCGGCCGGCTCGTCGCGCCGCCACCTGCCCGTGATATAGACCCGGCCATGAAGACGGTGATGATCATCAGCGACGCGACCGGCGAGACCGCCGAGCGCATGGTCCGCGCCGCGACCATGCAGTTCACCGACGTCCAGATCAA
>JAYVSF010000552.1:0-11532 GCA_043775605.1 Myxococcales bacterium | reverse complement strand
GGCCAGGAGCTGGTGATCGACGCAGGTCTGGCGGACCTGCACCGACAGCTTCTTCTCGAGACGACGCTCGTCGTCGGACCGCGCGGCGCGCATCGCGGCCAGCGTATCTCACGCCGGCCGCGAGCGAGCAAGCTCAGGTCGCGGCGGGCGATGCGCGTTGAAGGTGGGCGCGGAAGTCGCGCATGGCCTGGGTCTGGGTCGGACGGTCGAGGAACGAGCAGAGCAGGTCGAGGTCGAGGTCGGGCAGGAACGTGCTGCGCGCCGCCTCGCGATAGGCGAGTCCGTCGAGCACATGCACGCTCAGCCGCCCGTCCTTCCAGAACCAGACCTCCGGGATGCGCAAGCGGCGGTAGATCGCCAGCTTGTCGATGCTCCCGCTGGTCCAGATCACCTCGATCACGAGGTCGGGCCGATCGCGGCCCTGATCGGTCCCGAACAGGTAGCACTCGTCAGGTTCGGCTCCGGCCTCATCGAGCGATGCCTTGAGCGTCCAGCTCCGATACGCAGACAGCTCGATGTTGCGCTCGAGCGCATAGATATCGATCAGGCGGCCGACATAGGAGGCCGTTCGTTCGTGGCCCTTCGATGGGGTCATCAGCTCGAGCACTCCTCCGAGGTACGCCATCCTCGGAACCGACGCCTCACCCCGCAGCGCGAGCTGCACTTCGTAGTGCGTCCACGGCACGTTGTACATGACGAGCCGCTGATCGGCGGTCGCCACGTACTCCCCGGCTGGGATGGCAGGCGAAACCATGATCTACCCTAGCACCGCCGTCGCCGGACCGGCGCGGCTTCCGCTACTCGACGATGACCTTGTCCGACGCCGAGCGGCCGAAGGTCTCGGGCATGTACATCTCCTCGGCCTTGGTCGGCGGCACGACGAACACGCCGGGCGTGGTCGCGCGGGCGACGTAGGTGTAGTCGTAGACGCCCTCCCACAAGAGCGAGGTGAAGGCCTCGACCCGCTCGTCGCGCAGGTTCTGGTGCTCGTACCAGGTGCGGCTCCACCACCAGTAGCGATCGGTCGACGCCGCCGGGTCCTGGGGCACCGGGCCGGTCACCGCCAGGGCCGGGTTCATCGCCTCGAGGCCGGCGGGAATGGGATCGACCAGGGCGACGTGGTAGCGCCGGCTGTCGGCGATCATCGCCAGCCGGACCCGGACCTTGGCCCCGGCCTTGATCTTCCAGCTACCGTCCGGCAACCGGACGACATCCCTGGGGTCGTCGACCGGCTCGTAGCGGCGGGTGACGACGAAGCCGTAGTCGGCGGCGGCCAGCTTGAGATCGCTCGGGGCGTAGGTCATGCCGATCCGGTAGTAGAGCCGGCCGCGGCCGTCGTTCTGGATGACCAGATCGGCCGGGCCCTTCGCCGCCTTGTCGGCCACGGTCTTCATCGGCACCGCGATCTGGAAGCGCTCGGTGGTGCGGCCCTTGAAGGCGTGCTCGCCGGCGTAGCCGTCGCCGAGCCAGACCCGGGCGACGAAGTCGGGCGTGGTCTTCTCGAACTCGTGGAAGTAGAGGTCGAGGGCCTGGAGCACGAACACGTTGTCCTGGGTGTTGTCCCAGCGCCCGGCGGTGCGGTGGGCCAGGAGCCCGACCACCAGCTTGGGGATCAGGTCGTGGCTCTTCTGCTCGGCGATCAGCGACTCGAGGATGACGCCGTCGGTCCGGCGATCGGAGGCCAGGAGCAGGTAGCCGCCGTCGGCGTAGGTGGTCGTGAAGTTGGCGGCGCCCGCGGTCTCGACCGCGTGGTTCTCGAGGTGGCGCAGCAGCGCTTTGCGCTCGGTGGCGGCCGTGGCCTGACCGGCTAGCACGCCGAGCAGCCAGCCGGCGGTCTCCATCGACAGCTTGCTGGCGCCGCCGGCCTCGCGGATCAGGCCCTGGGCGCGGGCGACGTCGCGGTCGCCGGCCAGCATCCGGGTGTAGAGCGCGTACGAGGTGATCGACCGCCGGATCTCAGGGCCGTAGTACGACGGGTAGCGGGTCTCGATCGTCTTGAGGTACGCCATCGCGTTGGCCAGCGGCCCGGCCTCGATGGCGTAGCCCTTGGCCTCGGCCCGGACCATCGCGTTGGTGACGTGGACCGTGAGGTACGGCCACGACTCGTAGCCGCGCTGCCAGAACGCGAAGCCGCCGTCGTCGTTCTGCATCGCGTACAGCCGCTCGAGATCGTCGCTGACCCGGGCCTCGAGCGCCGCCGGTGACGGCAGGCCGGCGGCCTTGAACGCGGTCAGCACGTCGCGCAGGGCGGCGATCGCGGCGACGCGCGAGGCCCGCTGCTCGGCGCACTCGAACGGGTACGACACCAGGTAGAGGAAGGCGTCGGTCAGGGCCTGGAGCTGGGTCGACGAGGTCTCGATCTCGAGGCCGCCGAACTGCGGCCAGACCTTGCCTGGCAGCGCCACCGGCTGGTGCACGGCGCCGCCGTCGAGCTGGCCGTAGGTGGCGAACGCCTCGGTGGTGGCCGGCGTCCACACCGGCAGCGCGACCTCGGCTGCGTCGCCGCCAGCCTTCGACGTCGCCACCAGCTGGAAGCGCGCAGTACCGGCCAGCTCGGCCGCGGCTGGGAACCGGACCTCGACGCGATCGTTGGCCGGGACCGTGACCTTGCGGCCGCCACCGGCGGTGAGGGTCGCGTTGGTGGCGCGGACCGCGACGGTGACCTCGAGCGCGGCGTCGGTCTGGTTCTGGACCACGACCGGCAACTGGAAGGTGTCGCCGAAGTTGAGGAAGCGCGGCGGCGACGGCCTGATCATCACCGGCAGCCGCGCGGTCAAGGCACTCTCGCCCTTGCCGAACTGCTTCGCGCCGGCGACCGCGATCGCGACCAGCCGGTAGCGGGTGAGGTTGTCGGGCACGGTCAGCTCGACGGTGGCCTTGCCGTCCTTGCCCGAGCGGACCTCGGGCGCGAACGCGGCCAGCGGGTTGAAGTTGGTGCGGACCGCGATCGCCGGGCCCGACGTGGTCGACGCCGCGCCGGCCTTGTCGCCGTCCATCTTCATCGCCTTCTCCGTCAGCGGGGCCGGGGGCGGCGGCGGCGCGCCCGGCGCCTCGGAGCGGGCCATGTCGGCCATGGGTTCGACGGTGGAGGTCATCAGGCCGCCGCTGCCAGCGCTGGCGCCGGTGGCGGCGAGCACGCCGATGTCGGGTCGGGCCAGCTTGACGAAGCCGCGCAGGTGGTGGTCGAGGGTCCCGGCCTCGCGGCTCTGGTAGAACAGCGCGACCGGATCGGGGAACTGGTAACCCGACAGCGACAGCACGGCCTCGTCGACCGCGAGCAGCGCGACCTCGGCGCCGTCGACCGGCTTGCCGGCGGCGTCGCGGACGAGCACGCCGATGCGGGTCTTCTCGCCGGGCGCGACCTTGGCCGCCGCCGGCGTGACGTCGACGGTGAGCGTGCGCTGGCGCGGCGGGACCGACAGCTCGATGGTGCCGACCGCGAACGCCGGCCGCTTGGGCAGCCCCGCGCTCGGCTTGCCGTCGTCGTCGACCCGCGCGGTGGCGCCGACCAGATCGACCTGGACCTGGAGGTTGGGGGTGTAGCCGTCGGTGATCGGGACCTTGAGCGTCGTGGTCGGCCCGGTCATCGAGAACCGCTGGCTCGACACCACGCCCGAGCGGCGGACCGACATGATGCCCTCGGCGGGATAGAACGGCGGCTGGACCAGCAGCTCGGCGGTGTCGCCCGGGGCGTAGTCCTTCTGGCTGGGGATGAGCTGGACCTGCTCCTGCTCGACGTCGCGGGCCGGCGGGGTGGCGCCGCCCGAGACCCAGACCGTGAGTTCGGTCCGGTTCTTGCGGCCCTGCCCGTCGGCGACCAGCGCGGTGATCCGGTACTGGCCACCGTTGGCGGTGGTGAAGCTGCACTTCACCGGATCGGCGGCCGAGGTCGGCGCGCAGCTCTGGGGATCGGCCTCGAGCTCGGTGTACGTGCCCTTCTTGTATTCCCAGTCGAGCCGCACCGCGCGGATGTCGATCGGCCGACCGACGACCGCCTTGCCGTCGAGATCGACGTCGATCGCCTCGAGGTCGATCGTCGTGCCCTTCTCGACGAACGGGTGCGGCGTGCGCAGGCCGACGTAGTTCGACGACGGGTGGACCAGGAGCTCGGTCGAGGTCGACCAGCCCTGGCGGTTGACGTCGGTGACGGTGGCGTTGGCGGTGACCGACATCGGCCCCGGCGGGTTCACGCTGAGGAAGTCGACGTGGAGGACGTGGGCGCCGGTGGCGTCGGTCTTGGCCTGGTAGGTGAAGGCCTGCGGCGCCTTGTAGCTGCCGCCGTCGTCCCACCAGCGCCGGCCCCAGCCCCACCACGGCACCCACACGCCGAAGGTGAAGTCGTCGCGGTTGGGCGGGGTGAACGTGGTCTCCGACGCGGTGAGGTACCAGTTGACCTCGGCGTCCTGCAGCCCGCCGCCGGCGAAGTAGCTGGCGTTGACGGTGACGTCGGCCGCGCCGCCGATCAGGTGCGGGCCGGAGCTGGCCTGGGCGCTGACCTCGTACTCGGGCCGGCGGAACTCCTGGATCTGGAACTGGTGATAGGCCTCGCCGCTCAGGCGGCCCTCGGCCTGCATCCGCACCGACGCGTAGCCGAGGTTGGGCGTCTTCGGCAGGGTGAACGCGAGATCGAAGCCGCCGAGGGTCGAGACCTTGGCCGTGCCGGTGAACAGCTCGTTGCCGATCGGATCGACGACCTGGTACTTGACGCCGGTGACCGCGCCGGCCAGCCCGGTGATGTCGCCGCCCTTCTTGCCCTCGCGCACGCGCATCCAGCCCTTGAGGTGGACCTCCTCGCCCGGGCGGTACATCTGGCGGTCGTCAGTGACGTACCAGAGCAGCGCGTCGTCGAGCGTGCGGCGGGCCCACTGGCCATCGGAGCCGCCGTACAGGCTGACGTCGTCGGGCACGAACGCGATGTCGTCGCCGGCCTTGGCCACCAGGAGGTTGGCGCCCGAGCGCGCGGCGCCGAGCGCGAGCTTGGCGGTGCCGTCGTCGGCGGTGGTGCCGGTGATGCCGTAGGGCGCGAGCTCGAGCCGGGCGCCGGCGATCGGCGCGCCGTCGCTGAGGCGGTTGACCCAGGCGTACAGGTCGCTGGCGTCGACCGCGGCGTCGACCGCGAGCCGGGTCGACTGCACCCACGTGATCAGCCGCGGTGGATCGTAGCTCTCGGCCCACGGCGACGGCTCGACGATCGCGAGCACGTGGCCGAGGCCGGCGGGGTTGAGCGCCGACGACAGGTCGATGCGGGTCTCGGTCAGCTCTGCCTTGGGGCCGGCGACCTTGATCGTCGTGTCGAGGACCTTCGTGCCGGGGACTGGCGGCTTCTTCCGGTTCCACTGGTTCTGGCTGTAGAAGCCGAACGCCTGCCAGTCGGCGGGCGCGACCTTGTAGAGGCGGACCTTGAGGCCGTCGTAGTTGCTCGAGAACACGTCGAGGGTCGGCTTCTTGCCGGCCGGGTCGAGCGCGACCAGCCCGCTGGGGCCGTAGAAGTTGGGGTACGAGGCGCCGACCTTGAACGTGAAGCTGGCGTCCTTGCCGAGGGTCTGGCCGAACTGATCGACGACCCCGCCCGACACCCGCAGCTCGTAGCTGGTCATCGGCCGGGTCGCGCCCTCGATCGTCACGTACTGGCCGCTGGCGACGAGGTGGGCGGCGGCGACTTCGGGCGTGACCGTGATGAGCTTGTCGTCCCAGGCGTCCTCGTCGAGGGTGTTGTTGAACTGGACCTGGAACGGGGTGCCCGGGCGGCACTCGCCCCAGCCGCAGCGGGCGTCGACGATCTTGAGCGGCGCGTAGGTGTCGAACTCAAAGGATTGATTGTCCTTGGTCCGGTTGGGGCCCTCGGCCGACGGCGTGCCGGGTCCGACCGTGACCGCGACGTGGGTCTCGGTCGGGAACCGATCGATCGCGCGGAACGCGAGCCAGCGGCCGTCCTGCTGGTTGGCCTTGGCCGCGGCGACGAAGCTCGCGATCCTCTCGCTGGCCTTGACCTCGTCGGCGGTGAGCTGGCGGGTGGCGTAGGTCTTGCCGGCGGCGGTGACCTTGATCGTCGCCAGCACCGCGGCCGGATCGATCTTCTGGTCGAAGCCGACGAACATCGGCTCGTCGAGGTGGTACGAGCCGCCGGTCGGCCACTGGCTGTCGAGGCGCGGGGTCGGCGTGGTGAAGCTGAAGGTCGTGGCCGCGGCCAGGGCGTGGCCGGCGGCGTCCTTGGTGCCGGCCGGGACCAGGACCTGGTAGGTGGTGGCCTGCGGGAAGCGGACCTCGGGATCGAACATGAGCGTGCGGGTGCCGAGCCAGCGCCAGCGCCCCGGCGGGGTCGGCGCCAGCGTGACCGGCACCGTGGCCGCCGCGTCGTCCTGCGACGTCACGGCGATCATCGGCTGCGAGAACGTGAGCTGCAGGCTGGGCGCGATCGGGACGTCACCCTCGGGCGCATAGCGCAGCACGGTGAGGTCGGCGGCGGTGGCGGCCGGCGGCGGGCTGGCGCTGGCCGGCGGCGGGAAGCTGCCCGTGACCGTCTTGCCGGTGCGCGGCGGCGGGGTCGAGCGATCGCGCAGCGCGAAGTCGACCTGATCGCCGGCCACGGCCGCCAGCGCGGGCACCCGGGCCAGGACCGCGGCGGTGTCGGCGTCGGACAGCGGCGTCGCGGCGGTCAGCTGCGAGTGGTTGACCGCGCTCGCACCCTGGTGGCCGTCGGACAGCCGCAGCGCCAGGCCGGGCGGTAGGTCGGTGCTGAGGACCAGCGGTTGACCGGCACCGGCCGGGCCGGCGACGCTCGAGCCCGAGCCCGAGCCCGAGCCCGAGCCCGAGCCCGAGCCCGAGCCCGAGCCCGGCGTGGTGAGCGCCGACTTGGTGGTGCAGGACAGGGTGAGAAACTGGGCCAGCGTGACCAGGGCCACGCCACGCAACGCGATGGTGCTCTTCACGGCTTTACGATCTCCAACGTTCGCCCGACGGCTTGGGTCTGTCCGGCGACCCTGGCCCGCCGCCGGACCATAAGCAAGTCACCGGGGTGAGCCGCGTCGGCGCAGGCGTGGCCTACACGGGCGGGGGCGGCAGCCGATAACCCATCAGGTATGGCCTTCGTCGGAATCCTCGTCGTCTTCGGCTGCGTCGTGGCCGGCTTCCTGATGGGCGGCGGCGCGGTGCCGGTCCTCATCCAGATACCCGAGATGGTGGTGATCGTCGGCGCGGCCGCCGGCACGCTCATCATCTCGTCGCCGGGCAAGATGCGGTCGCGCATCAAGCACCTCATGTCGATGGCGTTCAAGGACGTCACCCCGAAGAAGAAGGACTACCTCGACCTGCTCAAGCTCATGTACGAGCTGTTCATGCTGGCCCGGCGCCAGGGCGTGCTCGCGCTCGAGTCGCACGCCGCCGAGCCGGCCAAGAGCGACCTGTTCCGCAAGTACCCGGCGGTGGTCAAGGACGACCTGTACCGCGTGTTCCTGGCCGAGGCGCTCCAGCACATGGCCAACGGCGTGTCGGCGGACGACCTCGAGGCCCTGCTCGACGCCGAGCTCGACACGTTCACCCAGTGCAACCACCTCGCTGGCGGCACAGTCCGGACCGTGAGCGACGCGCTGCCCGGCATCGGCATCGTCGCCGCGGTGCTCGGCGTGATCGTGACCATGGGCAACATGGACAAGCCGCCGGCGGTCATCGGTCACCACATCGCCGCCGCGCTGGTCGGCACCTTCCTCGGCATCTTGCTCAGCTACGGCCTGGTGTCGCCGCTGGTGGCGGCGGTCGAGGTCCAGGAGGTCCACCAGCGTCGGTTCCTCGAGGCGATGAAGGCCTCGGTGATCGCGGTCATGCGCGGCGCGGCGCCGGCGACCGCGGTGGAGTTCGGTCGCAAGATGATCTTCCTCGACGAGCGCCCCAGCTTCGCCGAGCTCGACAAGGGCCTCCAGGGCCTGAAGGGAGCCTGACGTGGCGATGCCCTCTGCCCAGCCCGGCCGTCGCCGGATCATCAAGAAGGTGTCCGGCGGCGGTCACCACGGCGGCGCCTGGAAGGTCGCCTACGCCGACTTCATGACCGCGATGATGGCGCTGTTCCTGGTCCTGTGGCTGCTGGCGTCCACCGATCAGAAGTCGCGCGACGAGATCGCGCGCTACTTCCGCACCGGCATCATGCCCAACGCCGAGATGGCGATGAGCGGCGGCGCCCAGCTCATGCCGTCGGTCATCGAGCAGACCGGCGTGCCGCCACCGCCGGAGAGCCGCACGATCGCCGCCGAGACCAAGGCGGTGAAGAACGAGATCGACCGGCTCCTCGCGAACCACGTCGGGCTGGCCGATCTGGCCGGCAAGGTCGGCGTCCAGGCCACCGATGACGGCGTGCTGATCGAGGTGGTGGACGACGACAACGAGCTGCTGTTCGACTCGGCCTCGGCCGCGCTGCGCCGGCCCCTGCAGGAGTTCCTCGAGACGCTGGCGCCGGTGCTGGCCAAGCGCCCCGAGGAGCTCGAGATCCAGGGCCACACCGACGCCCGGCCGTTCGTCAGCGGCGCCGGCAAGACCAACTGGGACCTGTCGTACGAGCGCGCCACCGCGGCCCGGCTGATCCTCGAGAGCAACGGGATCACCGCCGAGCGCATCGTCGGCGTGGTCGGGCGCGGCGCCGCGGTGCCGCTCGATCGCGACGAGCCCTACGCCGCTCGCAACCGCCGCCTGTCGGTCCTGCTCCGGGTTCGACCGGTCGCCAGCACCCACGCGCAGCCCGCTGCGGTCGCCGCCCCGGCGGCGTCGACCTGGGACTCGCTGGCGCCACCGCGACCCGCCGGCGGGGCTTGACGGTGGCGGCCGGCGATCGCCAAGGTCGCCGACGGTCCACGGGATCGCCGGCCGGCGCGGCGCGCAAGTCGTGTGGTGGGGCCGCCGCGAGCTGGCACGGCGGTTGCTGTGTTCGCCGCTCGTGCCCCGCCGGATCGTGTTCGCGCTCGTGCTCGCGTTGCTGTTCGCGCCGCGCGCGGTCCGAGCTGGAGACCGCGATGGCGTGGGCGATCCCGAGCCCGCCCTGGTCAGCGCCGAGATCCGCGCCGGCTACGGCGTCGCCGCTGGTGGTGGTGCTGGTCGGGCCTCGGTGCGCGGCTCGCCGCTGGTGCTGGCGGCGCGGGTCGCGATCGCGATCCGCGAGGAGCCCCGGGTGTCGGGCTACGGCGGCCTGGTGCTCGAGACCCTCGATCGCACGGGCGCCGGCGGCGAGGCCGGCCTCGCGCTCGAGCCGAACCCGCGGCTGCGGCTGCGGGCCGGCGCGATCGCCATGGTCGCGCCCTACAAGCTGTGGGGCGGGGCGGTCGGCGGCGGTCGCTGCACGCGCCCGGGCGGGACCCGGCTGTGCGTCGACCTCGATGCCGACGTCTTCGTCGGCGGCTCGGACCTGCCGAAGGGCGGCGCGGCGTTCCAGCTCCTGGTCGCCTTCGGGGTCGGCTTCGATGCGCGCTGATCGGCTGCACCGCGGGGGGGCGCGGTTGCTGGCGCTCGGGCTGGCGCTGGCCGGCGCGCTGGCGCCGGTCGCGGGCTGCCGCGGCGACGCGTGCGTCCGCCACAGCGATTGCGACCCCGGCCTGGTGTGCTCGCCGCTCGGTGCGTGCGTGACGTCGCTCGCGCCCGATGGCGGCGACCTCGGTGACGCGGCCGACGGCGCGGTCGACGCCGCCCTCGACGCGGCCGACGACGCCGTGAGCCTCGACGCCAGCGCCGGCGACGCCGCCCTCGACGCGGCCACCGACGCCGCAGTCGACGCGGCGATCGACGCCGTGCCGCCGCCGCCGCTGCCGCCGTACATCGACCCTGGTCCACCGATGATGTCACAGTTGCCCGCCACCACGCCGTCCAGCACCGGGAGTCGCTAATGACCGCCACCGCGCATCCCGTCTCCAAGGTCGCGGCCGAGGACGATCCCAGCCGCATGGCCCGCATGCTCGAGAGCCTGCCGACCCTGCCGATGGTCGCGCTCCGGCTCGGCGAGCTGATCCACTCGCGCCGGTCGTCGGTGCAGCAGGTGGCCGAGGTCCTGCGCGCCGATCCCAGCCTGTCGGCCAAGCTGCTACGGCTGGTCAACTCGGCCTACTTCGGAATCCCCGGCGGGGTCACCGACGTCGCGCGGGCGATCCCGTTCGTCGGGTTCAACACGATCTACCAGCTGGTGCTGAGCGTGTCGGTGCTCGACACCTTGAAGACCCCGGCCGGGCTCCACTTCGATCCGAAGGCGCTGTGGCTGCACTCGCTGGCGGTGGCGTCGACGGCCCGGGTCCTCGGCGAGGATCTCCACCACCCCGATCCCGGCAGCCTGTTCACCGCTGGCCTGCTCCACGACATGGGCAAGATCGCGCTGGCCAAGGTCGCGCCCGACGCCTTCGTCGCGTCGGTGGCCCTGGCTCGCGACGAGGGGTTGACGTCGACCGAGGCCGAGCAGCGGCTCGGGTTGCCCGGCCACGACCGGGTCGGCAGCGACCTGGCCCGGCGCTGGCGCCTGCCGGCCGCGCTGTCGGTGCCGATCGAGGCCCACCACGCGGTGACCAAGCCCGAGCTGCGCGAGCGCATGGTCGGGCCGCACCGGGTCGCCGCCGAGGTCATCGCGGTGTCCAACATCATCGCCCGCGACGTCGCGATCACCGCCGGCGTCGAGGCCGACAAGGGCGGGCACACGATCGAGCCCCAGGCCGCGGAGCTGCTGCTCGTGCTCGGCCTCGGCAAGGCCGACCTCGACTCGCTCTACAGCCGGGTGATGGTCCAGCTCGAGCGCTCGCGGGCGTTCTTGAACCTGCTCGATCCGTAGGCCGCGTGGCCGGCCGGCGGCGGCTCGCCGCCCGCTCGGCTCAGCTCGGCCGGGTCTGCACCGGCGCGGTGCGCGGGATCTCGATCACGAACTGCGAGCCGCGCCCGGGCGCCGGCCGGAACGTGATCGTGCCGCCGAGCTCGGCGACGACGTGGGCGGTGATCGCCAGCCCCGGATCGGCCTGATCGGGCTGGTTCCAGACCAGCGGCTCGAACAGCAGCCCGGCGTCGGCCGGTGACGGCGCCACGCCGTCGTCGGTGACCAGGAAGCGGATGCGCTCGCCGACCAGCTCGACCTCGAGATCGATGATGCCCCCAGGCGGCGACGCCGTCGTGGCGTGACCGATGACGTTGACCAGGGCCTGGACCAGCAAGGTCTCGGCCACCACCAGCTCGACCGGCGGTGGCGGCGGGACCCGGAACCCGGCGCGGGCCCGGGCGGCGCCACCCGCCAGCCGGACCACGCGATGGACGATCTGGGCGGCGGTCACCGCCTGCGCGCCGGGGCTGCCCTCGCGCATCATCCGACGCATCGCCAGGAACAGCTCGGTCGCCTCGCGCCCGGCGGTCGCGACGTCGTCGGCCGCGGCCTGCAGATCGGGATCGGGCCGGCCCTCGACGATGGTCAGGACCTCCTGCATGGCGACGTCGAACAGCTGGATGATCGACGCCAGATCGTGGAGCAGGGCGCCGGTCATCGCGCCGAGCGTCGCTTGCCGCATCAGCTCGGCGACTCGCGATCGGCCG
>JAYVSF010000551.1:0-3166 GCA_043775605.1 Myxococcales bacterium | reverse complement strand
GTGCCAGTGGTCGTGCTGCGCCGACTGCAGCGCGCGCACCAGCATCGCGTTCTTGATCGCCAGCGCGGCCTGGCCGGCGATCGCGACCAGGACGTCGAGGTCGAGCGGATCGAACACGTTGTTCGAGACCTGCGAGTCGAGCTGGATCATGCCGAGCCATTCGGGCTCGTCGGCCTCGTACAGCAGCGGCACCGCGATCAGCGAGCGCACGCCCTGGGCCGACAGGCTCGCCGACCGCTGCAGCGCGAGGTCGCCGTCGATCTCGGTGCGCCGATAGGGCTCGCGCGTGACCATGATCTGCGACAGCACGCTGGTCGACAGGGCCTCGGCGACCGGGGCGCCGGTCCGGGTCCGGGCGACCGTGGCCGACGGCGCCTTCGAGCCAGGCGGATAGACGATGATCGCGCCGCGATCGGCGCGCAGCAGCTGGAAGCAGGTCTGGAGCACGCGCTCGAGCAGCCGATCGAGGTCGTGCTCGACCCCGATCGCCCGGCTGAGCTCGGCGACCGCGCGCAGCCGGCGCAGCTCCTCGCGCTCGTCGGCGGGCGGCAGCGGTGACTGGGCCCGGCGGCGCTCGGGCCGCTCGCTGCGGATCTCGAACCGCAGCCGGACCGGGCCGATCAGCAGCTCGGCGCCATCGGCCAGCACCACCTCGCCGACCCGGCGGGACTCGACGAACGTGCCGCGGCGCGAGCCGAGGTCGCGCAGCCGGTACTGGTCGCCGTCGCGGACGATCTCGGCGTGGTTGGTCGAGACCAGGGGGTCGTCGATCACCAGGTCGCAGCCGGGGTCGCGGCCGATCGTCACCCGATCGACGACCGGATAGCGACGACGCGTGCCGAGGTGGACCAGCGCCGGCATGGCTACGTGAGCTCGCGGAGCGGGAGGGTGGGGCGCATGGGTTCCCGGAGGGCGGCGATCGACGGCTTCGCTCGTGGGTTCGGCCGCGGCGACGATTCGAGCAGGGGTAGCTCGGGTAGCTCCCCAGGAGCCTGTTGCGCATTGCCTGGACCCACGAGCGGAGGAAGGCAGACCCCGAGCCTCCACGCGTGACCCCGAACCCCCAGAGTCATGGCCGATCGCTCGCCAAGGCTCGCAGGGACGGCGTGGCGCAGATGCGCAGGCCGGCGGTCGCGTCCCGCAGCGACGGCGCCGACTCGTTGCGGTTGGCGAGATCCGCGGACTTGCGGTCGTGGTAGTAGCTGCCGCCGCGCAGGACGTAGGTCGCGCCGCGATCGCCCGCGGTCCACTCGAAGGCGTTGCCGGCGGTGTCCTCGAGACCGTAGGGGCTGATCGACGCCGGATGGGCGCCGACCTCGTCGAGGCCCATGAAGTCGCGGTCGTAGGTGACGTCGAGGTTGGCGTCGTCGGGCTCGAGCGGGCGACCGGTCGGCGTGGCCCGGCCGTCGGCGCCGCGGGCCGCGCGCTCCCACTCGACCTCGGTGCACAGCCGCGCGCCGGCCACCCGGCCGGTCTGGTCGAGCCAGCGGACGTAGGCCTCGGCGTCGACGGCGGTGATGCCGGTGACCGGCAACCGGCTCCAGTCCTGGCTGATCCGGCGGGTCCGACCGGTGTACCGCAAGGGCTCGCCGACCTGCGCCGAGGCGGAGTGCTGGGTCGCCTGCACGGTCAGGCGGTACCCGGTCGGCGTGGCCTCGAGCACGACCCCACCGCCGATCTTGGCGGCGACGTTGGGCAAGAGGGCCGGGCGCTGGCTCGCGGGTTGGGCGTCGACGTAGGTCAACCAGTCGGCGAGGGTGACCTCGGTGCGGGCGATGAGGTAGCCCGGGGTCGAGCGCGCGTGGAGCGGGGCGGCGGTCAGGAAGCCGCGTCGGGCCTCCTCGTCGGCGGCGGTGCCGTACTGGAACCAGCCGGGAGCGATGAACACGAAGCCGGCGGGGACCGTGGCCGGCGGGATCAGGTGGAGTTCGAGCGCGAGGCCGCGCGCGATCACGATCGGTTCGTGGAGCGTGGGCAGGCCCGGGGTCGCGACCGTGATCGTGTGGGTGCCGGGCGCGAGCTCGAGCGTGGCGTCGCCGGTGCCGGCCGGCCGCTCGTCGACGGCGATGCTGGCGCCGGGCAGGGCGTGGACGATCAGCCGGCCCGGGCGTTGCCAGCGGACGCGACGGGCGCCGCTGGCGTCGTAGGCCGGCAGCCGCCCGAGCAGCTCGTCGCGCAGGTTGCCGTCGTGGACGACGTCGGCGAGCTCGGCGCGTTCGAGCAGGACGTCGCCGAGCAGGGCGCGGACGTCGGCGCGGGTCGGATCCTTGGCCAGCGCGGCCTCGACCCGCTGCGCCGCCGAGCGATACCCGCGCTCGGCCGCCGCCTGGGCGTCGAGGGTCGCCTGCCAGATCGCCTCGGCGTCGGCGCGGCCCTGGTCGAAGCCGACGAACGCGTCGGCCGCGAGCGCCTGCTGGCGACCCTGGTGCGCGCGGGCGGCGGCCAGCTCGATCCGGGCGCCGGTCAGCTCACCGTCGACCGCCGCCGCCAGCCGGGTGGCCGCCACGTGGCGCTGGACGCCGTAGACCGCGGCGACCAGGGCGACGACGCCGACCGCCGCGCTGCGGCCAAGCCAGCGCCGGTGGCGGGCCGCGCGAGCCGAGGCGGCGACGAAGGTCCGCTCGAGATCGGTGAGCTGATCGGGCTCGACGGCGAGCGCCTCGCCGAGCCGCGGTCCGCGCCACAGCAGATCGGCGCGCCGGCGCGCACGGTGCCACTCGCCGGTGGCGGCCGCGAGCCGCTCGCGGCGGGCGCGATCGTCGGCGTCGGCGTCGAGCCAGCCGCGCAGCGTGCCCCAGCCGCCGACCAGGATCTCGTGGGCCAGCTCGAAGGTCGCGCCGCCGTCGCCGTCGTGGACCACCAGCAGGCGGCCCGCGACCAGGACCGCGAGCGCGGCCCTGGTGTGCTCGCTGATCGCGACCTCGTCCTCGGCGCGGCGGACCCGGGTGCCGTCGGCGGTGATCAGCCGAAGCAGGGCCTTGCGGGCGTGGACCCGCTGCACCGGCGGCATCTGCGCGACCACCAGGTCGGCGTGGCGGGCCAGCGCGCCGGCGACCCCGCCCATCGCGGCCAGCGCGGCTTCGGTGATGAGCCGGCGGTCGCGGTCGCGCGCCTCCCACAGCTCGGCCAGCGCGAACGACAAGAGCGGCAGGCCGCCGCTGCCGGC
>JAYVSF010000550.1:0-21992 GCA_043775605.1 Myxococcales bacterium | reverse complement strand
ATCGCGACCGGCGCGGCGACGGTGGCGACCGCGCCCGGGGCGCCGAGCAGGGTCAGCCCGAACGCGATCTGGCCGTAGACCAGCGGCAGCACCGGCGAGGCCAGGCCGCCGGTGACCGCGAGCACCGCGTGCACGCCCGCGGCGATCGCCAGCGCGACCTCGACGTCGACGAGGCCCGGGGCCGCCGACAGCCACCACGAGACCCGCTGGGCCCGGGCCGACGGCGGCTGGTAGCGCAGGCGACGCAGGATGGTGGCGACCAGCACGGTCGCGACCAGGGTCAGCGTCAGGACCTGGAGCGCGGTCGGCGTCGCGGTCCGCAGATCGACGGGCCGCGACCCGAGCGCGACCAGCGCGCACGCGCCGAGGGCCAGCGCCGGACCGCGGCTCACCGCCGTCGCCCGTCGCAGGCTGCGGCCGATCACGGCGGGGCCTCGAGCCGCAGCACGATCTCGCCGGGGAAGACCATGCCGAGCTCGTTGCGGGCCCGGCCCTCGACCGCCTCGGGATCGGTGCGCAGGGCCTCGACCTCGCCCGCCATCCGCGCGTTGCCGGCCTCGAGCTCCTTGGCCTCGCGCCGCGCGTCGTCGAGTTGACGGCGCATGCGCACGGCCTGATGCTCGCTGTCGCCGGGCACGTAGGCGATCGCCGCAGCCACCGCGACCGCGAGCACGAGGCGGGTCGCCCAGCGTCGCAGCGCAGCCGGCACGTGCATGTCGGCCAGGACCTTGGTCGGCACCTGGGCATTTACGGATCACGCGCGCCGGCGGGCAACTTTTCGCGCGTGGTCGCCGAGCGACAAGTGCGCGGATGTACTCCTGCTTCGGCAGTGGCCGTCGCGCTGATCTCGCGTGATCCGGTGAAGCCGCGTAGACTCGCGGGACAGATGAGCGATCCGGTGCGGCGTCAGGCCACGGCCGACGACTTCTGGGCCATCCCGGAGGCCGACCGCTTCCACGAGTTCATCGGCGGCGAGATCGTCGAGAAGGCGACGCCCAGCGGCGAGCACGGCAGCGCGCAGGCCGGCATCGTGGGCGCGGTGCACTCCCCATTCCAGCGCCCATCGGGCCGCGGCGGACCTGGCGGCTGGTGGCTGGCGACCGAGGTCGAGGTTCGCCTGGCCACCGGTGAGATCGTCCGGCCGGATGTCGTCGGCTGGCGCCGCGAGCGGTGCCCCGAGCGGCCGACCGGTACGCCGATCGACCAGTTGCCCGACTGGATCTGCGAGGTCATCTCGCCGAGCAACTCGACCAACGACACCATCAAGAAGCTGCGGCTGTATCACCGCGTCGCCGTGCCGCACTACTGGCTGGTCGATCCCCGCGACGCGACCCTGACCGTCATGCGCTGGAGCCCCGACGGCTACGTCACGGTCCTGCGGGCCGAGCGCGGTGACGTGGTCCGGGCCGAGCCGTTCCACGAGATCGATCTCGCGGTCGGCACCCTGTTCGGCGACGATCCGCCGGGTTGACCACCGTCACGAGAGGTCGCGCCGGCGGAAGGCCTCGAGGCCGAGGTTCGTCGGGTGGGTCAGGACCCGCACGATCGGGTATGACCGGCCCATGACCCGCCGCGATCCGCACTCGTACAACGACGACACCCAGCCCGAGACCGACGAGCTCGCGCTGATCGCCGACGTCGACTTCGCGACCCGGACGCTGCACGCCGAGGCCACGCTCACCTTTCGCGCGCCCGGCGAGGGCCCGCTCGATCTCGACACCCGCGATCTCGCGATCGCCAGCGTCCTCGATCAGGACGGCCGCGCGCTGCCGTTCACCGTCCACCCGGCCGAGCCCATCCTCGGCGCCCGGCTCGCGATCACGCTGCCGCCGGCGACCCGCGCGATCCGCATCCTCTACCAGACCTCGCCCGACGCCTCGGCGCTGCAGTGGCTCGAGCCGGCCCAGACCCTCGGCGGCGAGCAGCCATTCCTGTTCAGCCAGTGCCAGGCCATCCACGCCCGCTCGCTGGTGCCGCTGCAGGACACGCCGCGCCTGCGCATCCGCTACACCGCCGCGCTCACCGTGCCGCGCGCGCTGACCGTGGTGATGGCCGCAGCCCACGTCGATCGCACCGAGGACGAGGCCCGGGACCTCGCCACCGAGCGCTGGGAGATGCCGCAGCCGATCCCGTCGTACCTGCTGGCGTTCGCGGTCGGCCAGCTCGCGTCGCACGACCTGTCGCCGCGCAGCCGGGTGTGGGCCGAGCCGGCCCAGCTCGAGGCCGCCGCCTTCGAGTTCGCCGAGGTCGAGACCATGATCACCGCGGCCGAGGCGCTGTTCGGCCCTTACGACTGGGAGCGCTTCGACATCCTGACCATGCCGCCGTCGTTCCCCTACGGCGGCATGGAGAACCCGCGCCTGACCTTCGTGACGCCGACCTTGATCGCCGGCGATCGCTCGCTGGTCACGGTCCTGGCCCACGAGCTCGCGCACTCGTGGACTGGCAACCTGGTCACCAGCGCCTCGGCCGAGCACTTCTGGCTCAACGAGGGCTTCACGGTCTACGCCGAGCGCCGCATCCTCGAGGCGCTGGCCGGCGCCGACGTCGCCGCGCTGCACGCCGCGCTCGGCCGACGCGCACTCGACAAGGATCTGGCCCGCTTCGTCGACCACCCCGAGCTGACCCGGCTGCGGACCCACCTCGCCGGCATCGATCCCGACGACGCGTTCTCGCGGGTCCCGTACGAGAAGGGCTACTTCTTCTTGTGCGCGCTCGAGGCGGTGGTCGGCCGCGACGCCTTCGACGGCTGGCTGCGCCGCTACCTCGAGGCCTTCCGGTTCGGCGCGATCACCACCGCCGACTTCGTCGCCCACTTCGAGTGGGCCCTGCCCGGCGCGCTGGCCGCGATCAACGCGCCGCGCTGGCTCGACGGCGCCGGCCTGCCCGACGGCGTGGCGGCCCCGGGCTCGGCCCGCCTCGACGCGATCCTTGCGCTGCACGACCGGCTGCCGACCATCGACGACACCGCCGGCTGGTCGGCGGTCGAGTGGCAGCTCTACCTCGAGGGCGTGGCCCGCCCGGCCACGGTCGCGACCTGCCGCGCGCTCGACGACCGCTTCGCCCTCACCGCCAGCACCAACCACGACGTCCTGGTCGCCTGGCTCGGCCTCGCGCTCGAGGCCGGCGACGCCACCGTGCGGCCGCGGGTCGAGCAGGTCCTGCTCCACGTCGGCCGCATGAAGTACCTGCGCCCGCTCTACACCGCGCTCGCCGCCAACCCGCGCACCCGCACCTTCGCCGACGACGTCTACGCCCGCGCCCGCGCCGGCTATCACCCCATCGCCCGCCAGCTCGTCGAGGCCGTGCTGCGCTCCGCCGCCACCACCCACTAGTTCCCACCGACTCTCTCTTCATCGAGGCGCTCCCAGGCACGGCCCCGTCCTCGAGGACTACAAGCTCCTCCACCGCGCCATCGACGTCGCCAAAGTCCGCCGCCGAGGTCCGCGCCCGGGAGCTCGAGAACCTCCGCCTCGTCGCCCACATCCGCGCCGGCCAGCTCTCGGCCCCCGACATCCAGACCATCGACGGGCGAGTCGCTGGCGGCGGGGAGTATGCTGCGGCCGATGCACGCCGACATCATCAGCGCCAACGAGGCCTTCTACGACGCCTTCCGCCAGGACGACGTCGCCGCGATGGACGCGCTGTGGTCGCAGCGGGCGCCGGTCGCATGTGTCCATCCCGGCTGGCCGGCGCTGATCGGCCGCGACCAGGTGATGGCGAGCTGGCGCGCGATCATCGCCAACGGCGCGCCGGCGATCCGGTGCGGCGCCGCCCGCGTGCTCATGCTCGGCGACGTCGCCCAGGTGATCTGCGAGGAGCGGGTCGGCGGCGGCCTGGTCGTCGCCACCAACGTCTTCGTGCGCGAGGGCAACCGCTGGCTGATGGTCCACCACCACGCCAGCCAGGTGGTCTCGCCGGCCGCCGCCACCGACGACGATGATGAAGACACCGACGACGAGCCCGTGGTCGGGCCCAACTGACCCCTGCGCACGGTCAGCGCGATCGACCGAGTACGACGTCGATGCCGCGAAGGATCAGGATCGTCGGGCAGCGAGATGGCCGTCTTCATACTTTCAGTATAACCGTGCGTCGGCGTCGTTCAAGCGCGAAGGACCGCCGCCGAAGCCTGATACGGTGCGCCATGCGCGTCGTCCGCCTGCCGTCCATGCCCCGGTCTCGCGCTCGCCTGACCGCGACTCTCGCCAGCGCGCTGGCCCTCAACGCCGGCGCGATGGTCGCGATCACGACCACGGCGACGCTCGCCACCGGCTGCGGCGATGACGGCGGCGGCTCGACCACGCTCACGTGCGGTGACGGCACCAGCGGCCCGCTGATCGCCGGCGGCACCGTCCTTGTCACCGGCGCGGCGGCCAAGGATCTGGCCGGCGCCGCCATCCACGCCCAGGCCGCGACCACGGCCCCCGCCGCCGCGGTCACAATCGCGTGCGCCGACGACATCGTGCCGGCCGGCTTCATCGCGCTCGGGCCCGCGGTCAGCTTCGGCCCGGCCGGCGCCGCGTCCGATCGGCCGTTCGAGCTGACCCTGCCGTACAAGGCCGCGCGCCTGCCGGCCGGCGCCCTGCTCCGCCACGTCCGCATCGTCGCCCGCCGCCATCTCGGCGACCCCACGCCGTTCTTCGCGTCGGTCGCCAACGTCACCCTCGACGCCACCGATCCCTACGCGTCGCGCGTCAGCTTCCGCGCCGGCGAGCTGGTCACCTACCAGGCGGTCGCGCCCGCCGACGCCGGCGCCACCGAGCGCCGCCGCTTCGCCTTCCGCAGCATCGCCGGCATCTCGATGGGCGGCAACGCGGCGATGTCGATCGGCCTGCGCCACCGCGACCGCTTCGACTTCATCGGCGACCTCGGCGGCGAGCCCGGCCCGTCGATGCGCTACTCGCTGTCGATGTTCCAGGACTTCATGTTCGGCGGCTTCTGCACCGCGTCGCCGACCGACGGCGGCCCGGTCGGCCAGCTGTGCGCCGCCGATCAGCGCAAGGCCCACAGCGATCAGTTCGAGCTGGTCTCGAACTTCGAGCACATGACCTACCAGGACGGCGACGGCGTCGGCCTGACCCTGCGCCGCAGCCTGTACATGATGGCGTCGCGCGATCTGTCGCGCGCCCTCGGCAACCCCGCCATCTACAACCCGGTGTCGAGCTACGCCCCGCCCGGCGTCGACGCCGCCTACCTCGCGCGCCAGCCGGCCGATCGCTGCGCCCACCCGATCACGCTCCACGACTTCCACGATCGCGAGTTCAACCCCGACGGCTCGCTGCCGGTCATCACGTTCTGCGACGGCGGCGACTCGCCGGCGCTCGGCCTCGGCGTCTACGACCCGGCCCAGGCCCAGCAGGATCCGGCCGAGGTCCTGCTCGCCGTCGACGTCAACCGCAACGGCAAGCGCGACGCCGGCGAGCCGGTGGTGACCACGCCGTACGAGCCGTTCGCCGACGTCGGCACCGACGGCAAGGCCGACCGCGACGAGGCCGGCTACGATCCGGTCACCAACCCGGACCCGGCCGGCGACGACTACCACGCGCTCTACAACCCGCGCGGCACCGAGCGCGATCTCGATCACGAGACCGGCGAACCGTACGAGGACGTCGGCCTCGACGGCGTGGCCGGCACCTGCCAGCACGGCGCGACCCCACCGGCCGGCGTCAGCGCGTGCTGGGACACCGGCGAGGGCGATGGCCGCTGGACCCGCTCGCCCGGCCTCGACGGCTGGTACGACAGCGACGTCGAGGACCTGCTCGGCCGGCTCGACGACGCCGAGCGCCGCCGGGTCGGCATCTACTTCGACGCCGGCATCCGCGACTTCCTCAACGCCTCGGTCTCGGCCAACGCCGGGGTCGGCGCGATGATCGGCCGGCTCGGGCTGTCGGGCGCGATCTACGACAGCTTCGGCGCGATCAGCGGCGCCAGCGAGAACGGCTACGACTTCAGCAAGGTCCACTTCAGCGACCTCGCCGACAACGTCTACCTGCGCTACGGCGATCCCGACGCCTCGGCCCGCGACATCGCCAACGGCGACGGTCGGCACGTCGGCACGGCGCCCCAGGTCATCAACCGGGTCGCGACCGCGTTCGCTTATCTCGACAAGAAGTGGCCCGACGGCGATCGCCTGACCGAGACCGACGGCGGCAAGATCCTGCCCGGCCTGTCGTTCACCCCCAGCACCGGCCGAGCGTCGCCGTTCGCGCTGTTCTTGCCGCCCGGCTACGACCGGCCCGAGAACGCGACCCGCACCTACCCGGTCGTCTACTTCCTCCACGGCTACGGCCAGGAGCCCGACGATCTGGTCCAGCTGTCGGGCGTGTTCGCCAGCTACATGGTCGCGTCGGGCCTGCCGCCCGAGCAGCGGTTCCAGAAGTTCATCATCGTCTACGTCGACGGTCGGTGCCGGCCGAGCCACGACGGCGTCCCGGTCCCGGCTGGCGGCGACGGCTGCGAGAGCGGCACCTTCTACCTCGACTCGCCGGCCGGCGGCCTGGCGCAGATGGAGACCGGCCTGCTCGAGCTGATGGACCACATCGATGCCACCTACCGCACCAAACCGGCGGCGATGATCGACGTGGTCAAGTAGCCGGCCGGACCGTCGCCATGCACCTCGATCTCCACCGTCACCTCGAGGGCTCGCACAGCCCGGCCGCGCTGCTCGCGGTGGCGCGCGAGTTCGACCTTCGCAACCCGCTGTTCTACGACGCCGCCGGCCAGCGGTTCCGCACCGAGGCCGAGCTGGCCGCCGACGTCACCATGGCCGCCCCGTCGGCCGACGCGAGCGTGTTCTACGCGTGCATCGTCAAGGCCCGCGCGGCCTACGTCAGCGTCGCCGCGATCGCCGCGCTGGCCGAGCGCGCGTTCGTCGAGGCCGCCGCCGACAGCGACGGCTTCGAGATGCGGCTGTCCTTGTTCTCGATGACCCGCACGCTGATCGAGCAGCAGGGCCTGGGCTGGCGCGAGGTGCCGCCGGTCGAGTTCGCCGACGCCTACGCCCGTCCGGTCTTGCTCGCGGTCCTGGCCGCGCGCGATCGGGTCCACGCCGCCACCGCGGTGCCGATGGTGGTCCGGCTCGGGCTGTCGCGTACGTTCGAGAGCGCGGCCCACTACCGGGCGCTGGCCGACATGGTCGTCGACCACGCGCCGCGCCTGACCGGGCTCGACGTCCTCGGCATCGTCGCCGGCCCCGACCGCGAGCCGATGCCCGAGGAGCTGCTCGCGATCCTGGCCCGGCTGCGCCGCCACCTGCCCGACCTCACGGTCCACGCCGGCGAGCTGGCCGGTCACGACTCGGTCGATCGCACGCTCGCGCTGGAGCCGCGCGGCATCGGCCACGGCGTGCGCGCGCTGGAGCACGCGGCGACTCTCGAGCGGCTGGCCGCGGCCGGGGTCACGCTCGAGGTCTGCCCGACCAGCAACCACCTGCTCATCAACGCCGAGGTCGCCGCGATCGAGCGCACTCACCGCGCGGCGCCGCTGCCGGCGTTGCAGCGAGCCGGCGTCCACTGCGTGCTCGGCAGCGACGATCCCACGCCGATGGGCACGTCGTTCCGGCGCGAGCTCGAGGTCGCGCGCGGCCTCGGCGTCGATCTGGCCCGGCTCGAGGCCGACGCGCGCCGACGCTGGACCGAGATGACCGGCCAGGTCCTGCCGCGCTAGTGATCGCTCGCCGAGGCTCGCCAGGATCCCGTACCGCGTTGCTCGCTAGCCCTTCGAGAACGTGACCGCGGTGATGCAGCGGTATTGCTTGCCCTTGAGGTCGCCGACCGCGTACTCGACGCTGACCTGATCGCCGGACCGCAGCGCCGAGAACAGGAGCTGCACCGTCGACTCGGCGATGTCGCGGCCGCCGCACTGCGCGCCGCCCCAGCGGTAGTTGCTGGTGGCCTTGTCCGCGTCGAGCCAGATCGCGCCGTGGAACAGCTTGTAGTTCTTGTCGCCGCTCTCGATCACCATCAGCTGGGTGATCGCGCTGGTCGGGCTGGGATCGGCCGCCGCCGGCGCGATCCGCGCGATCGAGGCCACCACCGCCAGCCCGAGACCGAGCCCGCCGCCGAGGACGCTGCTGCGCATGTTCATCGCGGCATTGTGCCGTCCCGGTCGCCGCCGGGCAATGACACCGCTCACGCGCGGCCGATTGCACAGCAGCCGCTGTCGCTGGCCGCGGCGATCACCTCCGGCCCGCACAGCCCCACCTGGCCCGGCCCCGGCGCGATGCACTCGAAGCCGTCGGGGCAACGATCGAGCGGCCCGGTGCGGCAGTTCTCGGTGCAGACCGGCCCATCGCCGACGTCTGCCGGGCGAGCGCGTCACGCACCGGCGCGGCGTGCGCGACCGACACCCCCGACGACGCCGCCCACCACCAGGACCACCGCCAGGCGACGCATCAGTCGCGCGGGCCCCGCCGCCGGCGCCGGCGCACGACCACCAGCCCGAGGACGCAGCCGAGCCCGAGGTTGACCAGCACCGCGGGCACCGTGCTCCGGCCCTGATCGCCGGCCGAGCAGCATCCGCCCGGGTCGACCGCGATCGGCCCGCACGCGCCGTGCTGACCGAGCCCCGGCGCCACGCACTCGAAGCCGTCGGGGCAAGCATCGTTGGGCCCGCTGACGCAGTCCTCGCTGCAGATCGGCGCACCGTCGACGGTCGCGCACGACAGGCTCAGGCACTGCTGGGCGTACTCGCAGGTGTCACCGATGTTGAGGGTCGGCGGATCCCAGAAGCACTTGCCGGCCTCGCACTTCTGGCCCTGGGCGCAATCGGTGGCCGCGTTGGTGCAGGCCGCGCCCCGGGTCACCGTGACGTGGTCCTCGCCGCACACCCCGGTGTCGCCGCAGCCGAGGACCTTCACGTCCATCACGCCGTCGGGGACGTTCATCGGCACCGACAGGACGTACGGGCCCTGCTTCTGCCAGGTCCCCGCCAGCTCGGCCCACTTCCAGTTGTTGACGTACAGCTCGAGGTGGTTGAGGCCGCGCCGGTCGATCGCGCTGACCAGCACCGAGAACCCCTTCGGCAGGTTGGGCGCGTTGGCGACCGGCGCGCTGATGTTGACCACCGGCGCCGTCACCGGCAGCGTGCCCGGGCCGTGGACGCCGAGCAGCCGCTTGTACGAGTTCTGGGTGGTGCCGCCGCAGATGCAGGTGGCCGGTGCGTTGGTGCCGCACTTGGCGTCCAGGTTGCGGAAGAACTTCTGGCTGCCGCACGCGCTGATCGGGATGTACGTCATCGGATCCGAGCACTCGAACTCGTGATCGAGGCCGAACGCGTGGGCGCTCTCCTGCGCCACCGTCCAGCACATGTCGAGCGGGCTCGGACCGTGGTCGTTCGCGAACGAGAACGAGATGACGTTGTTCTGCGGCCGGCAGGTCGACGAGTCGAGCGGGGCGACGCCGAGGACCTGGTTGGCCGGGTAGCCCGCCTCGGTCGAGTGGCCGGCCAGCACCGCCTCGTGGTGCGCGACCTGGCCGGGGTCGTCGGTCACGACCTGCACGCCGAACGGCTGATAGACCTCGCGGATGCAGGCGAGGGTCTGGTTCCAGATGTCGTCGCTCCACCCGAACTCGGTCAGGTTGAAGCGCGTGCCCTGAGGCAGCGGGCCGATGATCGTCTGGTTGGTCAGCGCGTCGGATCGCGAGGCCTTGGTGAACGAGCAGCCGCCGTGGCAGCGGTTGACGAAGATGATCGGCGAGATCGGGTCGGTGGCCGGCGACACGAACGCCTCGGCCGGGACCGCGACGTAGCCGCGGTTGCCGCCCGACGGGAGCTGACCGCCAGCTTCCATGATCTGCTGGGCGAGCGCGCCGGTGGGCGGCTCGGCGTGGGCCAGGCGGGGAGCCGCGCCGGTGGCGAGCGCGATCAACGGGAGAGCGGTCAGCGCCGCCGTGAGGACCGAGGCCAGACGGGTCATGGTGCCGAGATACTACAGGGGCCGGGCCGCCGGGAAGGAGATCCGTCACTCACCCGGGCTGTCGATGCGAGGCGGCGGGTCCTCGATCCCGACCCGGTACGGCGTGATCGTCGTCTTGTCGTCGCCGAAGCCGACGTCGGCGGCGACCACCGTGGTCATGTCGCGGACCGGGAACCGCATCCGGCGGAAGGCCTGCGACACGCACTCGGGCACGATCAGGTCGTCGAGGCCGATGACCTTGGCCGCCGGCACCCGGCCCTCGGGATAGACCTTGTAGGTGACCTTGAGGAACGCGGTCGAGCGCCCGGTTCGGTTGGACCACTCGCCGAAGCAACCGTTGATCTCGTCGAGCTTGGTCTGGGTCACCCGCGACAGGTCGTCCTGGGCCAGGCCGCGCTCGACCGGGTGCGGCGGCCGGACGCGCGCCAACGGCTCGGGCCCGCGCTCGACCTCGGCCAGCTTGCCCTCGAGGTCGGCGATCTTGCGGTCGCGCTCGGCGATCAGGCCCTTGAGCACGACCATGGTCTGGGCGACGTCGGCGCGGCCGCTGTCGGTCTCGGTCGACAGCCGGGTCACCACCTTCTGGTACTCCTCCTTGTCGGTCTCGAGCTTGTGGATCTCGGCCTTGAGCTCCTTGATCTCGCTGGCGGCCTCGGTCGAGTCCGAGCGCAGCACGGTCGCGGCCCCGGCCCCGGCCAGCACCAGCGAGGCGGCGCCGAACAGGACCAGCGCCAGCCGGCGCGGGCGCGGCCGCGGCGGCGGCGGCTGCAGTTGCTCGAGCAGGGCCGACAACGACGGGAACCGGCGGGCCGGCTGGGGATCGAGGCCGCGGGCCAGCAGGGTCGCGAGCGCCGGCGACACCACCGAGCTGTCGGGCGGCGGCGCCATCCGCGCCCCACCCTCGGCCATCTCGGCCGCGGTCTCGCCTGGCAACGGGTGCTGACCGTACAGCGCCTCGTACAGCGCGACGCAGAAGCTGAACTGGTCGGCGGCCGCGGTCACGCTGTGGCCGCGCAGCTGCTCGGGCGCCATGTAGCGCGGCGTGCCCATGACCGCGCCGGTGCCGGTCAAGGGTGTCCGCAGCTCGGACAGCCTCAGCACCGGGCCGGCCTCCTCGTCGGTGACCGCCGACCGGGCCAGGCCGAAGTCCGACACCCGGACCCGGCCGTCGCTGCCGACCAGGACGTTGTCGGGCTTGAAGTCGCGGTGCAGCAGCCCGACCGCGTGGGCGGCGGCCAGCCCGCGGCCGGCCTCGACGAACATCGCGACGATCTCCGGCCACGGCCGCTCCCAGCGGCGCAGCCAGTGGCTGAGGGTGTCGCCCTCGACGAACTCCATGGCGATGTACAGCTCGGCGGTGCCGGCGGTGCCGACGTCGTAGACCGCGACCACGTTGGGGTGGTTGAGCCGGGCGATCGACTGGGCCTCGCGCACCAGCCGGGCCTGGGCCTCGCGCTCGCCGAGGCCGATGCCGGTGCGCAACAGCTTGAGCGCGATCTTGCGATCGAGCTGGGGATCGTACGCCGCGAACACCACGCCCATGCCGCCGGCGCCTAGCCGCCGCAGCACGACGTAGCGGCCGATGGTGTCGCCGAGCGCGACCACCGGCTCGGTGGTGTGGCCGTGGCGGCCGGGATCGGTGCCGCGCCCGCCGCGGCGGGGCGCGGTGGCCAGGTCGCTGTCGCGCTCACCCGGCGCCGGGGCCAAGGTGGCGACCAGGGTCCGACAATCGCGGCAGCTCGCGAGGTGGCGCTCGACCGTGACCGCGGCCGGGCCGGACAGGCTGCCGGTCGCGAAGTCGACGGCGACGTTGTCGTCGAGGCAGCCCATCTGAGAAGAGAGGCTAGCAGACCGGTCCGGTTGCGACCTCAATGAATCCGCGAACCTGCCCGCGTGGCGCCGGCGGTCGGGCCGCGCGCGGCCGGGATCGCCCGTCGGGGTCTTGACCCCGCCTCGGTCAAAGGGTAGTCATCCCGCGCCCCTGCGCCCGCACAGGCCGCTCGGCAACCGCGTCTGCGGCGACTCCAAGGAGACCCATCCGTGCTCACTGACGACCTCTCGAAAGTCCGCAACATCGGCATCTCGGCTCACATCGACAGCGGCAAGACCACGCTGACCGAGCGCATCCTTTTCTATACCAAGCGGATCCACCAGATCCACGAGGTCAAGGGCAAGGACGGCGTCGGCGCCAAGATGGACTCGATGGAGCTCGAGCGCGAGCGCGGCATCACGATCCAGTCGGCCGCCACGTTCTGCACCTGGGGCGGCAGCTCGGCCAAGGTCGGCATCAAGCCGCACCACATCAACATCATCGACACCCCCGGCCACGTCGACTTCACGATCGAGGTCGAGCGGTCGCTGCGCGTGCTCGACGGCGCGATCATGGTGCTGTGCGGCGTCGCCGGCGTGCAGTCGCAGAGCTACACCGTCGACCGCCAGATGCGGCGCTACAAGGTGCCGCGCATCGCGTTCATCAACAAGCTCGACCGCTCGGGCGCCAACCCGTTCCGGGTCCGCGATCAGCTCAAGGAGAAGCTGCGGCTGCACCCGGTCATGATCCAGTGCCCGATCGGCCTCGAGGACAAGCTCGAGGGCGTGATCGACCTGATCGACATGGTCGCGATCCGCTTCCACGGCGACAACGGCAACGACATCGAGTACTCGGCCATCCCGGCCGACATGCAGGCCCAGTGCGACGAGATGCGCGAGCAGATGCTCGATCAGCTCAGCATGGTCAACGACGAGCTGACCGAGGCGATGCTCGAGGACAAGGTCACGCCGGCGCTGATCCGCAAGGCGCTGCGCGACTCGACCATCGCGCTCAAGTGCACCCCGGTGATGATGGGCTCGGCCCTCGGCAACAAGGGCGTGCAGATCCTCCTCGACGGCGTCACCCAGTACCTGCCCGACCCGCGCGAGGTCGAGAACATCGCCCTCGACCTCGACGCCGCCGAGGCGCCGCAGGTCCTGGTGTCGGATCCCGACAAGGCGCTGGTCCTGCTGGCGTTCAAGCTCGAGGACGGACGCTACGGCCAGCTGACCTACGTCCGCGTCTACCAGGGCCACCTGGAGAAGGACGCCTTCATCACCAACACCCGCTCGGGCAAGAAGGTCAAGGTCGGCCGCCTGGTCCGCATGCACTCGGACGACAAGGAAGACATCACCGAGGCCGGCGCCGGCGACATCTGCGCGCTGTTCGGCATCGACTGCAACTCGGGCGACACCTTCACCGACGGCACCGTCAACGTGGCGATGACATCGATGTTCGTGCCCAAGCCGGTCATCTCGGTCGCGATCAAGGCCAAGGACTCGGGCGCCGAGCTCAACATGTCCAAGGCGCTCAACCGGTTCACCAAGGAAGATCCGACCTTCCAGTGCTACGTCGACCCCGAGTCGGCCGAGACCATCATCGCCGGCATGGGTGAGCTCCACCTCGACGTCTACATCGAGCGCATGAAGCGCGAGTACAAGGCCGAGGTGGTGACCAGCCCGCCCCAGGTCGCGTACCGCGAGACCATCGGCGCCAAGGTCGAGTACAGCTACACCCACAAGAAGCAGACGGGCGGCTCCGGCCAGTACGGCAAGGTCGCCGGCTATGCCGAGCCGTTCGACGGCGAGTTCGAGTTCGTCGACGAGGTCCGCGGCGGCTCGATCCCGCGCGAGTTCATGTCGGCGGTCGAGAAGGGCTTCAAGTCGATGATGCCCAAGAGCCCGCGCCTGGGCGTGCCGGTCACCGGCGTCCGGGTCATCGTCGACGACGGCCAGTCGCACGCAGTCGACTCGTCCGACATCGCGTTCCAGGAGGCGGCCCGCGGCGCGTTCCGCGAGTTCTTCTCGCGCGCCAAGCCCCGCATCCTCGAGCCGATCATGAAGGTCGCGCTCGAGGGCCCCAAGGAGTTCTCGGGCAACCTGGTCGGCCTGCTGATGCAGCGCCGCGGCGTGGTCCTCAACTCGACCGAGGAGGAGGGCGTGGCCCGGATCGACGCCGAGGTCCCCCTGGCCGAGATGTTCGGGTTCTCGACGCCGCTGCGGTCGGCGACCCAGGGCAAGGCCGAGTTCACGATGGAGTTCGCCAAGTACGCCGACGTGCCGACCGCCATCGGCGAGGAGCTGCTGGCCAAGGCCGCCAAGGCCAAGGCCGACGCCCGCAAGTAGGCGCCCTGTCCGGTCTCCGGACGACGACGCGGCCCGAGCGGTGAGCCCGGGCCGTTGGCATTTTCGGGTGCCGAGTCGCGGCGGTGGGCACGAAGGACTCGCCCCGCCACCGAGACCACGATATGCTCGGGACCATGAGCGGCCACGTCACCGCAGTTCTCGAGCAGGCCAAGCGGCTCACTGCCGACGAGCGTGCTGAGTTGCTCGCGGCGCTGGTTCGTCTCGACTCGGATCGGTCCAAGCTCGATGGCGCGTTCGCGGCGCTGTGGGCCGACCCAGCACGCAACGCCGTCGAGGCCGAGTTGGACCGCCAAGCGGACGTCGAGATCGGTCGAGGCGGTGGCTACTGCGGTTCGATCGATGACGTGATCGCGACGATCGATGGGTAGTGTCTTCGGTCCGATCTGGCTGTCGGACATGCGCGCGTTGACGAAGAGCGAACGCGCACGCGTCGCCGCGATCGTGCGCGCCATCGAGGCCGATCCGCAGCCTGATGGTGTCCAGAAGCGGGCAGCACCATCGCCGTTCAAGACCGGCACCTTCGTCGCGATCTACTCGGGCCTCGCCGTTCGCTACGCGATCGAAGCCGAGGCCCTGCGGTTCTACCGGGTGCAGCGAGTCGAGGGGTAGCTGGCAAAATGAAGTTTCACAGTCGCGTGAGCCGGCGGCGGCGCGGCCACGCGACCAGCGCCCCGACCAACCCGGCCATCACCATCACGAACGGGGCGCCGCCGCCAGACGAGCCGGGTCCGGCGACGGCGCAGCCGCCGCCGCCTACACACTGACCGAAGCTGTTGCAGGTGCCGCCGCTGGCGCAGTCGGCGGCCTGCCGGCAATCGAGGGTGCAGACGTGCGCGGCGGGATCGCAGTACTGGCCGACCGGACACTCGGCGTTGCTCGCGCACGCCGCCCCGGTGCCGGCGTCGGGGCCGACCGCGTCGCTGGTCGCCGCGTCGACGCCTGGGCCGCCGTCGGGCCCGCCGCTGGCGTCGACGCCGGCGTCGACCGCGCCGGCGCCGTTGTCGGACACGATCGCGCGCAGCACCCAGTCGCCGGGGTAGCCGGCGTCCTGCGAGCGGATCCAGCCGCCGGGAACGCCGTAGATGTAGTTGCGATCGGCGGCGACGGTGCCGTCGACATCGCGCGCCACCCACGGCGAACTGTCCATCTGCAGCTCGATGCCGACGCGGAACTGCTGCGGCACCACGACGTTGCCGGTCGCGAGCGGGATCGCCTGGAAGAAGAGGCTGTTGTTGCCCATCAGCTGGAAGTCGCCGTGGAACAGCTCGACGCCGGGCGCGTTGCCGCCGCCGCCGGGATCCGCCCACACGTGGACGGTGACGATCGCCGCCGATTGCAGACCGCCGAACAAGAGGCGCACCGACAGCAGCTGACGCCCCCCGCTCGGTGCGATGAAGCGCGACGCCGCGATCTCGCCGCGTCGCAGACCGCCCTGGAAGAACGCGCCCATCGGGAACGTGACGAAGCTGTCGTTCTGCAGCTCGACATCGGCGGTGGCGGCGCCGAGCCCGAGCAGGCTGGTCGCCAGCAGTGTCGCCAGCGCGAGGCCACGGCGGGCGCGGGTCGGCGCGATGGTGGTGGTCGACATCGAGCTCACTCCGGCGCCAGCGGGTGGAAGGGGGGCACGCCCGGCACCGCCGGCAACGGGACGACGTGCGTCGACGTCTCGGGGAAGCCGGTGATCGTGGTGCAGGGGGCCGGGAGCGGCTGACATCCGCCGCCGCTGCCGATGCCGCAGATCATCGGCACCGTCATCAGCGCGGCGGTGTCGTTGATCACCCGGTACCCGTGACCGTCGGGGTCGAGGAAGGGGACGCGCGGCCCCAACCAGATCGGCCGCGGGGTGGCCTGGTAGTTGACGTTCTCGAGGTAGCGCGTGCCCGTGCAATTCGAGAGGAGGTAGAACCACCGCACGTTCTGCTGCACCGGCAGCGGCGGCGGCGCGATGGCGCCCGAGAACGGATCGACGTCCCAGACGTTGCCGTCGCCGTCGAAGTACTTCATCGGCAGGCCGACCGCGCCGGGGACCGCGGCGCCGGTGGCGTCGCCCCACCCGACCCCGCCGCCGCCGCCGCCGCCGCCGCCGCCCATGCCAGGCGGCCCCTGCGGTCCTTGCGGCCCCTGCGGTCCGACCGATCCGGGCGCGCCCTCGGGGCCCTGCTGCCCCGGGGTCCCGTTGCCACCGCACGCCGCGACGGCGAGCACGAGCAGGCACGATCCGATCTTGAGCACGACCTGACGCATCGATGACCCCCGCCGCGAGGGTACTCCGGCGGTCGTGCCGCTCCAACCAGGTTCAACGTCGCCGTCGCCGTCGCCATCCACGACCACGTCACCGACCACGCCCACGCCCCAGGGGACGGGCTCGTTACTCGCGAGCGGTGACGACGAGGTCGATGGTCACCGGCTCCGACCAGGTGTCGTCGTCGCCGGCCCGGTAGGTCAGGTGATCGACGCCCGACCAGCTGGGGTCGGGGGCGTAACGATACTTGCCGCCGTCGCCATCGAGGGTGCCGTGGGTCGGGACCGCGAGCAGGTCGAGGGCCAGCGAGTCACCGTCGGGATCGAAGGCGTCGATCCGGAACGTCAGGTCGTCGCCGGCCATCACGTCGAAGCGGGCGCCGTACGCGATCGGCGCGTCGTTGACCGGCGTGACGGTGACCCGGGCCCGGCCGGCGGCTTGCAGGCGGCCGTCGGACACGACGTAGTCAAACCAGGCCAGGCCGTTGAAGTCGGGGGCCGGCGCGAACACCACGTTGCGGCCGACCACGGTCGCGGTCCCGCCCGAGATCGTGCCGAGGCCGGCGAACACCACCCGGCCGCCGTCAGGGTCGTGATCGTTGGCGAGCAGGTCGTCGATCGAGACCTTCACCGCCACGTCCTCGAGGGTCGCGAGCTGGTCGATGCCCGGGGTCGGGCGGTGGTTGCGCCAGGTCGGCGGCGTGAGCGGCATCTGGTCGATGACGTCGTCGAAGACCGGGGCGCCGACGTCGGCGGTCGGCCCGTGGAACGGGGCGTCGTCGGTGGGCTCGTCGGCGCCGGTGACGCAGGCGGTCAGGGCGAACAGGACGGCGACGGGGCTGCGCTTCAGCATGTCCTCCGGGTCGACCGCCGCCGCACGGGTAACAGTGGGTAGCTGACGCCCCACCCCGGGTCCCGCCCGGATCACGCCGGAATCCTTGTGAGTCTTGGCGAACAGGCATGGTGACGCACCCCGACCGCGCTCCGACAGCGCACCCCGGGCAGCTTCCGCGTGCGCGCGTGAGTGTCTAGTATCCGCGCCATGGCACACACCTGGCACTTCTTCCGGTCCGGCGGCGTCGATCAAGTCAGCATCAAGTCGGGCGCCGATATCCTGGCCCTCCCCGAGCTCGATCAGAAGCTGTGGGTCGCCCTGGCGATGCCGACGCGCGACGTCGACATCGATCCCGCGACCCTCGATCTGCTCGACCCCGACAAGGACGGCCGGATCCGGGCGCCCGACATCGTCGAGGTCTCGAAGTGGATCGGCGCCACCTGGAAGAACGCCGACGAGCTGCTCAAGGGCGGCGACTCGGTGCCGCTGACCAGCATCAAGGACCCGGCGATCCTGGGCGCGGCCAAGCGCATCCTGGCCGACCTCGGCAAGAAGGACGCGACCTCGATCTCGCTCGCCCAGGTCGGCGATGTCGTGAAGGCCTTCGCCGACACCACCCTCAACGGCGACGGCGTCATCATCCCGGCCAGCGCCGGCACCGACGACCTCAAGAAGGCGATCGAGGAGATCATCGACGCCGTCGGCTCGGTCGCCGATCGCAGCGGCAAGCCGGGCGTCGACCAGGCCAAGCTCGACGGCTTCTTCGGCGACGTCGACAAGCTCGCCGCCTGGTCGAAGGCGGCGGTCAAGCCGCTCGGCGACGACAGCGCCGCGGCGGCCGACGCCCTCGCCGCGGTCAAGGCCAAGATCGAGGACTTCTTCGCCCGTGGCCAGCTCGCGGCCTACGACAGCCGGGCGGCCGCCGGGCTCAACGGCCAGGAGGCCGACTTCATCGCGCTCGGCGCCAAGGCGCTGTCCGCGACCAGCGACGACATCGGCCGGCTGCCGCTGGCCCGGATCGAGGCCGGCCGGGCCCTGCCGCTGCGCGGCGCGGTCAACCCGGCGTGGGCGACCGCGCTCGCCACCTTCGCCGACAAGGCGGTCAAGCCCGTCCTCGGGGCCCGCGACTCGCTCACGATCGACGACTTCCACAAGGTCTGCGACAAGCTCGGCCCCGTGCTGGCCTGGCGCGGCGACAAGCCGGCCTCGCCGGTGGCCAAGCTCGACGACGCCCGGATCGCGGCCCTGGCGGCTGGCGCCCACCGCACCGCGCTCGCCGAGCTGGTCGTCGCCGACAAGGCGCTCGAGGGCGAGTACAACGCGATCGCGTCGGTCGAGAAGCTGGTCCGGCTGCAGCGCGACTTCGGTCGCATCCTGCGCAACTTCGTCAACTTCTCCGACTTTTACTCGAAGCGCGATGGCGCGTTCCAGGCCGGCAGCCTGTACCTCGACGGTCGGGCCTTCCACCTCACCGTGCCGGTCAGCGACGCCGCCAAGCACGGCGCGCTGGCCAGCATGTCGGCGGCCTGCCTGGCCTATTGCGATCTCAAGCGGGCCGGCGCCAGCAAGGCGGTCGCGGTCGCGATGACCAACGGCGACTCCGACTTCGTCTACGTCGGCCGCAACGGCATCTTCTACGATCGCGAGGGCAAGGACTGGGACGCCACGGTCACCAAGATCGTCTCGGCCCCGATCAGCATCCGCGAGGCGTTCTTCTCGCCGTACAAGAAGCTGGTCCGGATGATCGAGGACCAGGTCACCAAGCGGGCGGCCGAGGCCGAGGCCAAGTCGACCGCCAAGGTCGAGGGCGCGGCGGCCTCGGTCGCCACGGTCGACAAGCCCAAGGACGGGGCGGCGGCGCCGAAGAAGGGCCTCGACCTCGGGATCATCGCCCTGATGAGCGTCGCCATCGGCGCCGTGCTCGGCGCGCTCGCCGCGGTGGTCGGCGGCATCGCCAAGCTCGGGATCTGGGCGCCGATCGGCATCCTCGGCCTGCTGATGGTCATCAGCGGGCCGTCGATGCTGCTGGCGTGGATGAAGCTGCGCCAGCGCAACCTCGGGCCGATCCTCAACGCCAACGGCTGGGCGGTCAACGCCCGGGCTCGGGTCAACGTCGCCTTCGGCGCGGCCATGACCGACCTCAACGCGCTGCCGCCGGGCTCGACCCGGACCATGGACGATCCGTTCGCCGACAAGCAGCGGCCGTGGAAGCTCTACATCGCCCTGATCGTGGTCGCGGCGCTCGGCATCTCGTGGTTCTACGGCAAGCTCGACGGCCTCCTCCCGATCGACTCGATCAAGAGCACCCAGGTCCTCGGCTGCTCGGCCCCCGCCAACATCAAGGAGTTCGGCACCAAGGCCGCCTGCAAGGAAGCGCGGAACTAGGAGGACCGAACCAGGACGATTCACAGCGCTCGAGTTGCGGGGTATGAAGCTGCCCCGGTGGCGACCATCCGCAACTACGGCCGCAACGTCGTGTTCCGGCCGCGCCAGGTGGCGAGGCCGCGGTCGGTCGACGAGCTCGGCGCGGTGGTGCGGGCCGCGACCAAGGTGCGCGCGGTCGGCGCCGCCCACTCGTGGTCGCCGGCGATCGTCACCGACGACACCCTGGTGTCGCTCGACCGGATGCGCCGACCGCTGGCGCTCGATCGCGCGCGGATGCAGGTCACGGTCGAGGGCGGGATGCGGCTGTGGGAGCTCAACGCCCACCTCGATCGCCACGGTCTCGCGCTCGCCAACCTCGGCTCGATCGACCGGCAGTCGGTGGCCGGGGTCATCGCCACCGGCACGCACGGCACCGGCCGGGCCTTCCGCTGCCTGTCGGCGCAGGTCGCGCGGCTCGCGCTGATCGACGGCCGCGGTGCGCGGGTGACACTCGCACGCGGCGACGCCGACTTCGACGGCGCGGTGGTCGGCCTCGGCGCGCTCGGCGTGGTCCACGCCGTCACCTTCGACGTCGTCGACGCCTTCCGCCTGCACGACGTCACGGGGTTGATCCCGTTCGACGACGCGATCGCGCGGCTCGACCATCACGTCGGCGGTCACGACCACGTCAAGTTCTGGTGGGTGCCGCCCGGCGACGACGTCATCGCGTTCCGCTTCCGCCGCACGGCCGAGCCGGCCAACGATCGCCGGCTGCGGCGCTGGCTCAAGGATCGGGTGCTGTCGGTCGGCGTCTACCGCACGCTGCTCGCGCTCGGCCACCTGAGCGGCCGGCGGTGGATCCCGGGCATCAACCGGTTCCTGACCCGCGCGGCCGGCCGCCCGCTCGATCGCATCACGCCCAGCCACATCGGCTACCTGACCCCGACGCCGCCGGTCCACCGCGAGACCGAGTGGGCCTTCGACGTCGCGAACGCACCCGAGCTGCTGCGCGCCTTCCGCGCGCTCCTGCCCACCGACGGCCACACCTACAACTTCATCCAGGAGATCCGGTTCTCGCGCGCCGACGACCTCTGGCTGTCACCCGCCTACCAGCGCGACTCCATCTGGCTCGGCCTCTACAACATCGATCGCCGCCACTGGGACGCCCAGCTCGGCAAGTTCGAGGCCTTCGCCCGCGCCCACGGCGGTCGCCCGCACTGGGGCAAGGAGGCCAGCTTCGATCGCGCCTACCTCCGCGCCCAGTACCCGCGCCTCGCCGACTTCGCCGCCCTCGCCGTCCGCCACGACCCCGACCGCAAGTTCCGCAACCCCTGGCTCGACGCGATCCTCGGCGACACCTGATCGGAGGGGCGCGAACGGGGAGATACTGCGGTCATGCTCGACGTCCTCGACGATGGCGACCCCGGCAGCTCAGGCCGCGAGGCAATCCTGGCGGGTGTCGCGGCGCATCTGAAGGCGACGCGGGCGGCGATGGGCAAGGGCGATCGCGCGCAGGTCGGGCGGGCGGAGGCGGCGGTGCGGGCGGATCCGGCGGGGACGATCCGGTTCGATGCCAGCGGCGCCGCGACGGTGACCGCGGCCGGCCGCACGTATCACGCCGGGCGGTTCGAGGTGCTGGCGCTCGGCGCGCTGCGGGCGCGCGCGGTGGCGGCGAGGGAGCGGGCGGGTCGTCCGGCGGCCGGACGCCGGCTGTGGGTGCTCGACGGCGGGTCGGACGCCAACGATATCGGCGCGCTGCAGGCGAGCGCCGCGCCCGGCTCGCTGTTCCAGGTCGCGTCGCAGTTCAACTGTCTCGAGGCCCCCGACGCCTGCGTGGTCCCGATCGAGAGCTACTTCGGGGATCCGACCCAGGGTCCGCGGGCGTCGATCTCGGCCTTCCCCGGGACCCTGGTCCGCCACTACGCCGCGCCGGGCGGCGACGGCGCCCGCTTCGTCCAGCGCACCGGCGGCCGCCAGCTCGACCTGCTGGCCGGGGTCTGCGATCCCGGGGTGGCCGCGGTCGCAAGTGGCTACCTGCAGAGCGCGAACATCGCGCGGCCCGACGCCTTCGCCCGCGCCCTCGAGGACAGGTTCGACGCGATCGCGGTCGGCGTCCACGACGACGTCGAGGTGGCGCTCGGCGCCGCGTGGCTGGGTCGGGTCGACGGCGCGCCCGCGCGCCGGATCGCGCAGGTGTTCACTTCGACGATCGCCGGCGGCGGGTACGGCGGCATCCCGACTGGCCCGACCGGCACGACGATCGTTCGCCAGCTCCAGCGCGCGGCCTACCTCGGCACCTTGCTGGCCGCGGCCGCGCTCGGCCAGCGCCGAGTCGCCCTGACGATGATCGGCGGCGGCGTGTTCAAGAACCCGACCCCGATGATCTGGGACGCGATCCTGTGGGCCAGCGATCAGATCGAGCCCTTCCTCCACGTCGACCTGTCGATCGTGGTCAACGGC
>JAYVSF010000549.1:0-8688 GCA_043775605.1 Myxococcales bacterium | reverse complement strand
CGCAGTCGCGCCTGGCACCGCTGCGAGTCGCGACCGGCCTGCCGCTGAGCAAAGCATTCGGTGGTGAGCTCAACGAGTTACGTCGCCAAGGCCGTCGTTTGGCTGAGGTGGGCTCGCTCGCGATTGAGCCAGGCTTGCGTCGTCGAGGCTGCGACGAGCTGACGGCCGGCGTGCGGCTCGTCGGCGCGTCGACCGAGTTGGGGCTGCGGCTCACCTTCGCGGTCTCCGACGACGAGGTCGAGGTCGAGATCACGCCCGCCACCGCCGGGGCTCGCCACGCCGCGCGGACGCCACACCTGACCTTCGCCTACCGGTCGCGCACGGCCAGCGCGATCGGCCAGGCGGTGTGCGCCGAGGTCGCCCGCCGGGCCGACGGCCGCGACGCCGGGTTCGTCGCCGCGCTCGCGACCGCGAACCAGCCCGATGCGCCGCGCGTGCGCGACGTGACGATCACGCGCCTGCTCGAGGCGTCCGGCTCGGCCGGCGCCCGCTTTTACACCTGCAGCCCGTACGTCGGCTGCCTGATCGGCTGCCGGTTCTGCTACGCGCAGTCGCGCCTGGCACCGCTGCGAGTCGCGACCGGCCTGCCGCCGGCGCCATGGGGGAGCTGGGTCGACGTCCGGGTCAACGCCGCCGAGGTGCTGGCCGACGAGCTGGCGCGGCTGCCGGCGCGGCCGATCAAGTTCTGTCCGATCGTCAGCGACCCGTACCACGCCATCGAGGCCACCCGCGGCCTGACCCGGGCGTGCCTCGCCGCGATCGTGGCGGCCGCGTCGCCGCCGCCGGTGCTGCTGCTCACCCGCGCCGCGCTGGTGACCCGCGACCTCGATCTGCTCGCGGCGCTGCCGTGGGTCGGGGTCGGGGTGTCGCTGCCGACGATCGACGACGACGTCCGCGCTCACTTCGAGCCGCGAGCTGCGTCGATCCCGGCGCGGCTGGCGACGCTGGCGACGCTGCGGGCCCAGCGGGTGCGGACGATCGCGGTGGTGCAGCCGATGCTGCCCGGCTCGCTCGACGCGCTGGCCGACGCGCTGGCCGCCCACGCCGACTCGGTCAGCCTCGACGTGCTTCGCGGCGAGGAGCAGGCCGGGCCGCTGTTCGATGAGCCCCGGTTCGCGGTGGCCCGAGGTGACGGATGGCAGCGCGCGCGCCACGCCGCCCTGACGGCCGCGCTCGCCGCCCGCGGCGTGCCGGTCTGGGCCGGCGAGTGGCCCCCCGATCTGCCGGTCGCAAACGCGGTACCCTGACCGGCGATGGCCCGACGTGAAGGCTCGGTGACTGCCCCCGCGCGCGGGCGGGTCGGCTTGCCGATCGTCGCCGACGGCAGCCGGCGCCATCCGGCGCTGGTGCGGCTCGATGACGCCGAGGGCGCGTGCAACAACGGCTGCCAGCCGTGCGTGAGCCGGCCGCTGCCCGGCGACGACCAGGTCGCCGGTCGCCACGTGGTCATCCGCCAGCGCGAGGCCACGCTGCGCCGCGCGCTGCCGGTGGGGATCCGCGACCTCAAGGCCCGGGGCGCGGCGTCGGTGGCGCTGGTCACCAACGGCCGCATGCTGGGGTACGCGACGCTCGGCCGGTCGCTGGCGCGGGCCGGGCTCGACCGCGCGATCGTCAAGCTGTTCGCCACCGACGCCGCAGCCCACGATCGCCACGCCCGCGTCGACGGCGCCTTCGCCCAGGCCGTAGCCGGCATCGCCGCCGCCCGCGCCGCCCCTGGCCTCGAGGTGGTGGTGGCGTTCGCGCCGCCCGACGGCGCCGCCCGCGATCGCGCCGCCGAGGTCGCGCTGGCCCGGGCGCTCACCGGCCGCGACCCGGTGGTCCTGCCCGAGCCCGAGGTCAGCGGTCACGCCAACGAGTACCGCTACGATGTGGTGACCCTGCGCGAGGGCGTGCGGTTCGAGCACCGCTACTGGGACACGCGGGTGTTCCCGATGGTCCACATCAACACCGGGCCGCTGTGCAACGTCCGCTGCGTGTACTGCAACGTCCGCGGCGGCACCGATCAGCGCCTGTTCGACGTCGACTACGTCGAGCGCCTGCTCGACGACGCGGCCGCGCGCTTCCTGCACGGCGGCGATGGCCGCGGCGCGCCGACCATCGATCTCATCGGCGGCGAGCCGACCATGCACCCCGAGCTGCCGCGGTTGATCGCGGCCGCGCGCGCGCGCGGGTTCGCGCGGGTGCTGATCTGCACCAACGGCGTGCGCCTGGCCCGGCCCGGCTACCTCGATCAGCTGGTGGCCGCCGGTCTCACCGGGGTGCGGCTGTCGTTCCACGATCACCGAGCCGAGGTCGCGGCTGCGCTGGCCGATGTGCCCGGGCTCGACGCGACCTACCCTGAGGTCGCGGCGATGCTGCTCGCTCGCGCCGATCTCGACACCCACGTGTTCCGCATCGTCCTGGCCGACAACCTCGACGCCCTGCCCGACTACGTCCGCTGGCTGGCGGCCCACAACCGGACCGGGCGGCCCGTCGACCTCACCATCGGCTTGCCGTCGATGCGCGGCCGGCTGTTCGACAACCGCCGACTGTACCCGCCGCTGGCCCGCATCCGGGGCGCGGTGGCCGAGGCTATGGCCCTGGCGTCGTCGCTCGGGATCGAGCCGACCTTGCACCACGCGCCCGCGTGCCTGTTCCCCGACGATCCGACCCGGGCCGCATGCACCCACGTCGTCACCCAGCAGGTCGACGCGGTGCGCGGCACCTCGACGATCATGAACTTCGAGGGCGACACCGTGTACGGCGCGGCGTGCGCGACGTGCCCGGCCCGGACCGAGGGCTGCGCCGGCCTGCCGCGCGCGTACGTCGACGACGATCCGATCGCCGCCGAGGCCTGGCTGCGCCCGATCGTGTTCTCGCCCGGACGGCGCGCGTGATCCGGGTCGGGTTCGTCAGCCCGCACAGCCACGGCGACCGCTCGTTCCTCGACGACAGCGCGCTGGCGCTGGCGGCGGGTCGAGCGCGGGCGGCCGGCCACGACGCCCGGCTAGTGGTGGTCGCGCTCGACGGCGCGGACCCGTCGGCGACCCCGGCGTTCGCGCGCCTGGTCGACGCCCTGCGCGGCTTCGACGTCGTGATCTACGAGCGGGTGTGGAGCCGCGCCATCCCGGCGGCGCTGGTGGCGGCGCTGCCGGCGTCGACGCTCGTCCACTGGCGCGGCGAACACGCGCTGGCCGATCCGCCCGGCCGGTTCGAGGTCGAGACCCGCGCGCTGCCCGAGCTGCTCGACCACCTGGCCGGCCGCCGCGCGACGGTGCCGGTCGGCGCCCGCGTGCGCACCGCCGACGGCTGGCGCCCAGGGCTGGGGCCGCTGACCGCCACGCCCGACGCGCGCTACCTCCCCGACCTCGCGCCGCTGGTGGTCAACGCCGAAGACCTGCCGGCCGACCGGGTGCTGTCGATCGACGGCAACGCCGGATGTCCCTACCAGGCCGACGCGCGGACCAACCCGCTCTACGCTGGCGTCGCCATCCCCGACGGGCTCGGCCGCGGCTGCGGGTTCTGCACCACCGGCAACCACCACCAGGCGCGGCCGCAGGCCGAGACCATCGCCGCGGTGCTGGCCCAGCTGATCTACGTGCGACGAGAGGCGCCCGCGATCACCCGGCTGGTGCTGCGCGATCAGAACCCGTTCGGCTACCTCGGCGAGCTGCTCGAGCAGTGCGCCACGCGCGGCGTCGGCGGATTCACGTTGCTGCTCCAGACCCGCGCCGACTGGCTCCTGGCCGGCGGGCGCCGGTTCGCGGCCGCGCTCGACGCCGCCGCCAGGGCCGGCATCGTCATCACGCCGTTCCTGATCGGCATCGAGAGCTTCGCCCAGTCCGAGCTCGATCGCATGAACAAGGGCGTCACCGTCGAGCAGAATCTGGCGGTCCTGGCGGCGCTGCGGGGCTGGGCCGCGCACCCGGCGTTCGATCTCGCGGCGGCGTCGTTCGGCTTCATCCTGTTCACGCCGTGGACCACGATGGCCGACCTGCGCGCGGCCTACGACGGCATCGTCGCCACCGACTTCGATCGGCTGCGCGGGCGCATCCTCACCGCGCGGCTGCGGCTGTACCCCGACACCGCGCTGTACTACCTGGCCGAGCACGACGGCCTGCTCGCCGACGACGGCGCCAGCCTAGAGCCCGAGCGATTCGGATACTTCCCCGATCGCGCCTGGCGGTTCCGCGATCCGGGGGTGGCGCGGTTCGCGGCAGTGGCGGCGGCCACCAGCGACGCTACGGGCGGCCGCGACGAGCGCCGGCTGTTCCGGGCGCTGCTTGATGCCTTCGCCGACGACGCCGGCGTCGACGTCACGGCCGCCGGCGTGCTGGGTCGGGTGACCGCGCCATCGCCGGCGGCCGCATCGGTGCGACCGCGGTCGCAGCGTACCGTCGAGCTCGACCTCGGGCGCGGCTGCGGCGCCACCTGCGCGCTGTGCCCGCCGTCGGTGCGCACGTCCGACCTCGACGACGCGCTGCGCGGCGGGGCGGCGCGGCTGGTCGTGCGCGGTGGTGGTGGTGGTGGTGGCGGCGGGGTGACCGGCCTCGCCGCGCTGATCGCGCGGGCGCGCGCGGCCGGGGTGGCCGAGGTGACCGTCGCCGGCCACGTCGACGCGATCACCGACGTCGACGGCGCGCGAGCCTGGGCCGCGGCCGGCGTCGACGCGGTGCTGGTGCCGGTGGTGAGCCAGGTGTCGGCGGTCCACGATCGCGCGGTCGGACGGCCGGGCGCGCTGGTGGCGATCCTGGTCGCGGTGCGGGCGCTGGCCGTCGCCGGCGTGGCCATCGAGCTCGACGTGCCGATCGTCGCGGCCCGCCTGCAGGACCTCGCCGCCGTGATCGAGCTGTTCGCGCGGGCGGTGCCGGGCTTGCGGGCGGTGCGCGTGCGCTTGCCGCGCCACCCGATGCCGCGCGCGCTGGCGCCGCCGCCACTGGCCGAGCTCGGGCCACGACTCGAGGCCGCGCTGGCCACCGCCGAGCGGGTCGGCGTGCGCGCGCCGATCGACGTCGTCGCGGCGTTGCCGCTGTGCGCGGTGATGACCTCGCCGCGGACGCGGGCGGCGGTGCGATTCGATCCTCGCCGCGTCACCGTGGTCAGCGGTTGCACCCAGCCGGCCGCTTGCGCCGGCTGCGCGGTCGCCACTCAGTGCCCGGGGTTGCCGGCCTCGTACGTGGCGGCCCATGGCGACCGCGACGTGCGGCCGCTGACGGAGCGGCCGCGCGAGCTCTACGCGCAGCGGACCACCCCGCTGCGGATGTGGGACGAGCGAGCGCGCGCGGCCGCGCGCCAGGCCGGGCTCTTGGTGCTGCGCCCGACCGTGCATTGCAACCAGGACTGCGGCTTCTGCAGCGCCAACGAGACCACGCCCAACGTGTGGGCCGATCCGGCTCGCATGGTGCGCGAGATCGCGCGCGCGGCCCGTCGCGGCGTCGAGCGGGTGTCGTTCTCGGGCGGCGAGCCGACGCTGGCGCGCGAGCTGCCGACGTACGTCGCGGTGGCGCGCCGGGCCGGCGTGAAGAAGATCGAGCTGGTCACCAACGGCGTCCTGCTCGATCGTCCAGCCCGGGTCGCCGCGCTGGTCGACGCCGGCCTCACGCACGCGTTCGTGTCGCTGCACGGCCATGACGAGGCCAGCGCCAGCGCCGCGACCCGCAAGGTCGGCGACTTCGCGCGCACCATCGCCGCGATCGGTCACCTGGCCGACGCCGGTGTGATCACCGTGGTGAATCACGTGATCCACGCCGGCAACGTCGGCTTCTTGACCCGGTTCGTCGACGAGCTCCACGCCCGCTTCGGCGGCCGGGTGATGATCTCGTTCGCGTTCGTGACCCCGCAGTACAAGGCGCTCGAGCACCTGGCGCAGGTGCCGCGGCTGGCGGACGTGGCGCCGCAGCTCCAGGCCGCGTGCTGGCGGGCGCTGGCGCTCGGCCAGCCGTTCGTGATCGGCTCGCGCCAGGGCGTGCCGCCGTGCTTCCTCGGGCCATTCGTGGCGTGGTCGGATCTGATGCAGCTCGCGCACGAGGCCCAGGCCGAGGACGCGCCGCAGAAGCAGCAGGGTCCGCGCTGCGGCGAGTGTCGGTTCGCGGACTACTGCACCGGGCTGTGGAAGCCGTACGCCGCGCGCGAGGGGTTCGCCGAGCTGGCGCCGGTGGCCGGCCCGCGGCTCGGCGACGACGAGCGGGCCGCGCTCCTGAACCACGCCCGCCGGCCGCCGTGGGGCCAGCCGATGGCGTTCGACGACGTCCACCCGCTGCTGCGCGATCGCGCGGCCGAAGCCGCGGGGCCGCCGCTGAGCGCGCCGACGACGACGGCGGCGCCGGTCGTCATCGCCCACGCACGGCCGCTGCGGGTGCTGATGGTCGGCAGCGGCGCGCGGGCCCGGGCCCTGGCGCGAGCCGCCCACGCCACCGGCCTGTGGGCGGTGACGGCGGTGTGCTCGCCCCACGCCGACGTCGCCCGCCGCGGCGACTTCGCCGGCGCGCCGGCGTTCACCGACCTCGCGACCGCGCTCGACGCGACCCGTCCCGACGCGATCGTCGTGGCCTCGGCCACCGCCAGCCACGTGGCCGTCGCTGGCCAGGCGATCGCCGCCGGCCTCCCGGTGCTGATCGAGAAGCCGCTGGCCGGCACCATCGCGGAGGCCGAGGCGCTGATCGCGGCCGCCGCGGCGCGGGGCGTGGTGCTGATGCCAGCGCACAACGATCGGTTCGCGCCCGGGCTCGACCACGCGCTGGCCGCGGCCCGCGGACGCGCGCTGACGATCGTGCGCCTGACCGATCGGCGGTCGCCGGCGGCGCTGCACGCCTGGCATCGGGCGCCGGTGTTCGAGGGCCTGTACCACCTCGCGGTCGTCGCCCACGCCCACGCCGGCGCGGCTACCAGGGTCGACGCGGCCGAGTGGTCGGGCGACGATCGGCCGACCACCCTCCGGGTACGCTTCGTTGGCGACGGTGGTGCGACCGTCCAGGTGAGCTGGACCCTCACCGCCGCGGTCGACGCGTTGATCGTCCGTGCCAGCGGCGTCGACTGGCGTCGCGACGGTCGGGTCCCGGCGCTCACCATCGACGGCGCGACGCGGCCGCTGGCCAAGGGCGGCGGTGAGCTCGAGCGCATGCTGCGCGGCTTCCACCGCGCGGTGCGCGACCGGACCCCGCCGCCGATCGCCGCCGACGACGGCGCCGTGGTCATGCGCCTCACCCTCGCCGCGGTCGACGCCCTCGCCGCGGCGGGCGCACCGCTGGCCCGCGCCACCGCGCCGCGCCACGTCGCGTCGCCGGCCCTGACCACGCGCTATCGCTGACGGTTCAGGCGGGCGCGATCGGCGTCAGGGCCGCGAAGCCGTGGGCGCGGACATGGTTGACGTGCAGGCCCGGGCAGCGCGCGGCCTCGACGCAGGTGCGGCAGCGCAGCGCCTGGCTGTAGAAGTGCTCGGCCACGAACCGGCGCGCGTAGCGGAAGATCTCGAGCCGGCCGTCGCCGCGCATCATCGCGGTGTCAACGGTGACGCGCGGCGGTCGCGGCGCCCGGCCGAGGATGCAGGCCGGGACGTTCTCGACCGGCACCGGCGCGGTGAACGCGGCGAAGAACCGGCGCAGGTCGACGTCATGGACGCGCGCCTCGCTCACCCGATCGTAGTTGGGCTGACGCAGGACCAGCCGCGGCGACACCGTCGGCAGGGCCAGGAGCCACGGCGCGGTGTCGGCCCGCAGTGGCACCACGACCTCGAAGTCGCCGGCGAGCGCCAGCAGCGTCGCGGCCTCATCGACGTCGGGCGCCACCGCCCGCACCAGCCGGCGGCCGTCGATCGCGCCGTCGACCAGCGCCGCGGTCAGCCCATCGTAGCGATCGAGCTCGAGCGCGAGCTCGCCGACGCCCTCGAACGCCGCCGCCGCCGCCCGGGCCGCGGTCAGGTCCGGCGCGATCACCAGGACGCAGCGGGCACCGCCGTGGCGAGCCAGCTCCGGTGTCGGCCGGCGCGGCTCGAGCCGAGGTCCGAGCACCGGCAGGCGGCGCTTGCCATCGCCCGCGGCGCGCTCGCCCGAGTCCGCGTCGAGGCCGTCCATCGCCGCCGCCAGCGCGGCCGCGCGCTTGGCGCTGGCCGGGTCACCGCCGAACGTCGGTGGCAGCGAGCCCTCCCACCGGGTGTCGACCCGCACCACCTCGAACGCGCCGGCGGCGGTGGCGCGGACCGCCTCGAGGGTGTCGCACAGCGGCTGCAGGTAGCAGTGGCGGCACTGCTCGGGCGCGCGGCAGTGGAGGGGCTGGCCGCGCTCGAGCAGCAGCTCGTACTCCTCCTGGCGACCGCGGACCTCGTCGTTGAGCTTGTACGGATCCTGGATCAGATCCTCGAAGCCCTCGCAGTGGGCCGGCGGGAACCGGTTGAGCCAGACGTGCATGCCGGGCTTGCGCGCCCACGCGAACGCGGCCTGCAGGTACGGCTGCATCTCGGCGAGGTCGTAGAACAAGAGCTCCTTGCCGTCGGTGTAGGCCCGACCGAACGGGATCACGTGCAAGAGGTCGTACTCGCGCACGCCGCGGGCGACGAAGGTCTCGATCAGGGCCGGCAACTGGCGGACGTTGCCGCGGTTGACGCAGACGTCGATGTTCACCACCGCCCGGCCGTCGGCCAGCGCGTGGTCGAGCCCGGCCACCTCCTGCTCGAAGGCGCCCGGCACGCCGACGAGGGCGTCGTGGATCCTGGCG
>JAYVSF010000548.1:0-6321 GCA_043775605.1 Myxococcales bacterium | reverse complement strand
CGGTCGCGCTGCCCCCGTCCACCGCTTCCGCGCCGATCGAGGTCCCGACCGGCTTCACGAACGCGCGTCGCTGTCCGCCGCCGCGGCGCGACGCCCCGCCGGTCACCCCGGCCGAGCTCGATGAGGCGATCGACCACGTCACGGTGGCCCCGTCGAACGCCGGCTGGATCGCGGCCTGGAGCGCCGAGCACCTGTTCGTCTCGACCGACGCTGGCGCGCACTTCGACCGGGTCCTCGACGGGCCCGGCCCGATCACCGCGGTCGGCTTCGATTGCTTCGGCACCGTGGTGGCGGTCCGCGCGCAGCAGCTCGGGCTGCGGATCGGCAGCGACGAGCGCTGGCAGCCCGTCGCCGGGGTCGAGCTGATGAGCATGGGCGACGAGCCCGAGGGCCACGCCGCGGTGGTCAGTGGCGGTCCAGACGTGATCGTGATCGGCCGCCAGGCCGAAGGCTGGGCGCCGCGGATCGCACGCTCGAGCGATCTCGGGCAACACTGGCGCTACCACGACGTCGACACCGACTGGGAGTCGCTCGATGTCCACGGCCGCCAGCGCGACGACGGGACGATCGCGATCAGCCTGCCGTCGACCGACTGCGCCGGCGACGGCGAGCTACGGGTCTTGATCCGGCGCGGGCGGATCCGCACCGACACCGGCCCGGGCTTGTGGCCGGGCGCCGGCACCCCCATCGACGTCGAACCCTGGCCGGCCGGCCTGCCCGAGGGCGCGACCTGGGCCGGCGACGGCCTGGCTCGGTCTGGCGCCGAGCTCTATCGAGTGCGCGGCGACCACGCCACCCGGCTCCGGCTGATGGCCGAGACCAACGAGTACGTCGCCGACCCCGCCGGTCGGCTGTGGACCGTGCGCTGTGGTTCGCCGGTCACCGCCGGCCCGACGGCGAGCGGCGTCACCTGCCACGACGACGGGGACTGATACCCGATGTGAATCGACCAACTCACTCGGTCGCGAGCAGCGGCAGCGCGTCGACGAACGCGGTGGTGCAGGGCGGACCGTCGGCCCAGGCCAGCGCGCGCACGGCGCCGGGGCCGAGCGCGGCCAAGGTCGAGCTGCGCGTCCCGTAGCGTGGGGTGTGGACGCACGGCGCCTCGAGCGCGGCCCGCAGCTCGGGTGGCACCGGCAGGCCGGCCGGCAGCGGGGTAAGCCCGGCGACGTCGGCGGGCTGCGCGTGGTCGGCGAGGATCGCGCGGGCGCCGGCGGTGAACTCGGCCCACGTCCGGCAACCGGACAGCCGGGTCTCGACCCGCGTCCGCCGGACCTGGCCGGCGACGTCGACCCGATCGTTGGCCAGCACCGTCAGCCCGCGCGGCAAGGAGACGCGCTCGCGGCTGCCGGCCCGCCGCAGGTAGACCAGGTCGACGCCGCTGGCGTCGCCGAACACCAGGTTGGCGCTGGCGTAGGCGGTCGGATCGAGCGCGTCGGCGTAGGCCTGCATCGCGGCCCGGTCGCCGGCGTCGAGCAGGCCCAGCACCAGCTCGCCGCGCGAGCGCGGGGCCCGGGTGAGGGCGGCCTCGCGCTGGTTGGTCACCCCGGCGAACCGGCCGTCGCGGGTGAACGCCAGCCACGAGCCGCCGAGGACGTCGTCGCGCCCGCCGACCCGGCCCGGCCCCAGCACCACCGGCGCGCGCGCCGGCCGGTCGTACACCTCGTCCCGGTTGGCGGCGATCGCCAGCGGGACGTCGGCGAGCAGGCCCGAGGCGATCGCGATCGTGCACATCGGGCGCGCTACTTCGGCGGCATCCGCAGCGAGCCGTCGAGGCGGATGGTCTCGCCGTTGAGGTAGCTGTTGCCGACGATGGCGACCACCAGCTCGCCGTACTCGGCGGGATCGCCGAGCCGCTTGGGGAAGACCACGTCGGCGGCCAGCGCGGCCCGCTTGTCCTCGGGCAGGGCCCCGAGCATCGGCGTGTCGAAGATGCCGGGCGCGATGGTCACGACCCGGATGCCGGCCGGCGCCAGGTCGCGGGCCGCGGGCAAGGTCATGCCGACCACGCCGGCCTTCGACGCCGCGTACGCGATCTGCCCGATCTGGCCGTCGTAGGCCGCGACCGAGGCGGTGTTGACGATCACCCCGCGCTCGCCGGTGGCGGTCGGCTCGTGCTTGGCCATCGCCGACGCCGCCAGCCGCAGCACGTTGAACGTGCCGATCAGGTTGATGCCGATCACGGTGCGGAACAGCTCGAGGTCGTGGGGCTTGCCGGCGCGATCGAGGGTGCGCGCGGCCCAGCCGACGCCGGCGCACGACACCGCGATCCGCAGCGCGCCCAGCTCGCCGGCCCGGGCGATCGCGGCCTCGACCGCGGCCGGATCGGTGACGTCGGCGGCGACGTAGGCCGCCCGGTCGTGGCCAAGCTCGGCGGCGAGGGCCGCGCCGCGGGCGGCGTCGCGATCGACGATGACGACCCGGGCCCCGCCGGCGGCGAGGCAGCGGACGGTGGCGGCGCCCAGGCCCGAGGCCCCGCCGGTGACCAGGGCGACGGTATCGGAGGAGAGCTTCATGGCGGCAGCAGACCGCGCGGGTGACGTTGGGTCAAGACCGCTCCCCGTCTGGGCGCCGACGTTCCCTTGATTCGCCGACGGCGGCGTGGGATTCCACGGCAGTCATGAACGTCAAGGTGATGCGCCGCATCGACGGCCTGGTCGGCAACCTGGTGTGCTCGGCCCTCGCGGTCGCCAAGCAGGTCGCGACCCCGTTCGCCCGGCCGCGCGGTCCGATCAAGAAGATCGCGATCATGAAGTTCTTCGGCATGGGCTCGATCGTCGTCGCCAGCCCGTGCCTCGACGCCCTGCGCGACCTCTACCCCGGCGTCGAGCTCCACTTCGTCACCTTCAAGAGCAACCGCGAGCTGCTCGCGATCCTCGACCTCACCGACCACGTCCACTTCATCGATCCGTCGACGCCCGCGACCTTCGCCCGCACCACCCTGGCCGCTGTCTCGGCCCTGCGCGCGGCCGACATCGACCTCGCGATCGACCTCGAGTTCTTCGCCAAGTTCCCGCTCGCGCTGTCGAGCCTGGCCGGCATCCGCAAGAAGGCCGGCTTCTACCTGCAGGTCGAGAGCTGGCGCCGCACGCTGCTCGACGTCCGCGGGGTCTACAACCACTACTTCCACACCAAGGACATCTTCCTGTCGCTGGTGTACCTGCTGGCCACCGACGACCCGTATTTCCTCGGGTTCGCCGCGTACGCCGCGCGCTATCGCTACCCGCGGTTCGTCGCGACCGAGCTCGAGCGCGCGGCCTTGCGCAAGAAGCTCGGCCTGCGCCTGACCGCGACCGACGAGCTGATCGTCATCAACCCCAACACCTCGCCCGACCTCGCGCCCGAGGCCCGCAAGTGGCCCGAGGAGCGCTACGCCCAGCTCGCCGACCGCCTGCTGCGCGAGCGGCCGCGGGCCCGGGTCGCGTTCGTCGGCGCGCCCAGCGAAAAGGCCTACGTCGAGCGGATCGCCGGCAAGGTCGCCCCCGAGCTGCGGGGCCGGGCCTCGTCCCTGGCCGGCGAGCTCGGCCTGCGCGAGCTGCTGGTGCTGTTCGCCGAGGCCGCGCTCGTGGTCTCCAACGACAGCGGGCCGATGCACCTGGCCTGCCTGGTCGACGCGCCGACCGTCGGCCTGTTCTTCGCCGACTCGCCGACCCTGTTCGCGCCGCTCGGCTCGCGCACCGCGTCGGTGGTGCCGCCGCTGTACTCGATCCCGCTGTTCACGGTCTACAACGGCAAGGACGCGTCGGCCGGCCGGCCGTCGGCCGAGGTCACCAACGCCGCGGCCTGCACGGTGTCGGTCGACGACGTGCTGGTGGCGATCCGCCCGCTGCTGGCCGCGCGCCCGGCGGCGGTCGAGTCGGCGCCGTGACCACCGCGCTGCACGCCCTGGCCCGGGCCGCGCTGATGGAGAGCGTCCGGGTCAAGCAGCAGCTCGCGACGGCGTCCGTCGACGCGGTGGTCGCCGCGGCGCGCGTGGTGCGTGACGCGCTGGCGGCCGGCAACAAGGTGCTGCTGTGCGGCAACGGCGGCAGCGCCGCCGACGCCCAGCACATCGCCGCCGAGCTGGTCGGCCGGTTCGTCGTCGAGCGGCGCGGGCTGCCGGCGATCGCGCTGACCACCGATACGTCGGCCCTGACCGCTATCGCCAACGACTACGGCTACGACGTCGTGTTCGCGCGCCAGGTCGAGGCGCTGGGCCGGCCCGGCGACGTGCTGATCGCGATCACCACCAGCGGCCGGTCGAAGAACGTGGTCGCGGCGGTGACCGCGGCCCGCGCGCTGGGCATGAAGGTGGTCGGCCTGACCGGCGCGGCCGGCGACGACTTCGTCCGCGGCTGCGACGCCGGGGTCGCGGTGCCGTCGCGCAACACCGCCCGCATCCAGGAGGGTCACATCGCGATCGGCCACGTCCTGTGCGAGCTGGTCGACGCCGCCTACGTCGCGGCGGGCGCCGGCGCGAGCGTCGAGATCTCGGCGCGGGTCTCGACCGCGGCCAAGGAGTTCACGCTGGTCGAGCTGGTCGCGCAGCGGGCCCGCTGGCGGGCCGAGCGGCGCACGGTGGTGTGGACCAACGGCGTGTTCGACGTCTTCCACGTCGGCCACCTGGCGTCGCTGCGCGCGGCCCGCGGCTTCGGCGACGTCCTGGTGGTCGGGGTCAACGCCGACGCCACGGTCCGGGCCAGCAAGGGCCCAAGCCGCCCGATCTTTCCGGTCGGCGAGCGGGTCGAGCTTCTGGCCGCCCTCGAGCTGGTCGACGCGGTCGTGGTCTTCGATCAGCCGAACCCGGTCGAGGTCCTGGCCGCGCTCCAGCCCGACGTCCACTGCAAGGGCGCCGACTACGCGCCGCCGCACGGCAAGCCCATCCCCGAGGCCGCGCTGGTCGCGAGCTACGGCGGCCGGGTCGAGTTCGTGCCGCTGGTGCCGGGTCGGTCGTCGACCGACACCCTCGACCGCCTGCTGCGCGAGCTCTAGCGCGATGACCGCCGCGGGCCGGCGCGCGCTGTTCCTCGACCGCGACGGCACGATCATCGTCGACGTCGGCTACCCGCGCGAGCCCGAGCGAGTGACGCTCTTGCCCGGCGTCGCCGAGGCGCTGGCCGCGCTTGCGCCCCACGCCGCGCTGGTGATCGTGTCTAACCAGTCGGGCCTCGCCCGCGGTCGAATCACGCCAGCCGAGGCCGCCGCCGTGCATGCGCGCGTCCTCGAGTTGCTCGCGGCCGCCGGCGTCGCCATCGCGGGCAGCTTCTACTGTCCGCATGGCCCCGACGATGGCTGCCCGTGCCGCAAGCCGGCGCCCGGGCTCTTGCTCGACGCCGCCGCCGCGCTCGACCTCGACCTCGCGTCGTCGATCGTGATCGGCGACAAGCCGTCCGACGTCGCCGCCGGTCGGGCCGCGGGCTGCGCCGTCGGCCTCCTGTTCGCCGCCGCCGCCGCGCCACCGGCCGCCCGCGACGTCGCCGACGTCGTCGGCTGGGACCAGGCGCTCACCGAGCTCGCCACCCGGTTTGCGCCGGTCGAGCCCGTGGAGTAGCGTCCGCGTCCGTGTCGTCCGCAGTTGAACTCGTCGTCGCCCGGCTGCGCGGCCACCGGGTCCTGGTGGTCGGCGACCTCATGATCGACGAGTATCTGCGCGGCGAGGTCCACCGGATCTCGCCCGAGGCGCCGGTGCCGATCCTCGAGGTCAAGGGCACCGAGCGCCGGCTGGGCGGCGCGGCCAACACCGCCGCCAACATCGCGCGCCTCGGCGGCACGGCGATCGTGCTCGGCGTGGTCGGTGACGATCCGACCGCCAGCGCGCTCGTGGCCGGGCTCGCCGAGGTTGGCGTCGAGGCCCGCGCCTGCGTCATCGCCGGCCGGCCGACCACCCGCAAGACCCGCCTGGTCGCCCACGGCCAGCAGATCGTCCGGGTCGACGACGAGGTTCGTACCCCGATCGCCGGCGCGGCGCTGGCCGAGCTCCTGGCCGCCATCGACGAGCTGGTCGCCGACGCGGCCGCGGTCGTGGTCTCCGACTACGCCAAGGGTGTCATCACGGCCGAGGTCGCGCAGGCCGCGATCGGCGCCGCCCGCCGGCGCGGCGTGCCGGTGGTCGTCGATCCCAAGCAGCGCGACTTCGCGGTCTATCGCGGCGCCACCGTGATCACGCCCAACCTCGGCGAGCTCGAGCGCGCCGCCGCCGTTGGCATCGCGACCGCCGCCGAGCTGGCCGCCGCCGTGCTGCGAGTCGCGGCGCTCGTCGATGGCGCGGCGCTCCTGGTGACCCGCGGCGCTGACGGCATGACCCTCTACCGCGACGGCGCCGCGGTCCACCACGTCGCCGCC
>JAYVSF010000547.1:0-12591 GCA_043775605.1 Myxococcales bacterium | reverse complement strand
TGCTGACCAGGGTCACGGTCAGCGCGCCGTCGTCGACCGCGGTGGTGACCAGCGCCGGCTGTCGCCGCCGCCACGCCGCCAGGGCCGCGGCCAGCCCGTCGCGCATCGGCGCCGCCGGCGCGACCACCAGCTCCATCGAGCCGCCGCAGCACATCGCCAGATCGCGCACCAGGTGGTGGCGGACCCGCCGGGCCGGCCCGCCGCTGGCGACCTCGCGCCCGGCCGCCATCACCTCGAGCTCGATGCGGCCGCCGCCGATCGTGCCGAGCCCGCGCCCGTCGTCGGTGACCGCCATCCGCGCGCCCGGGTGGCGCGGGGTCGAGCCCGCGGTCGCGATCACCGTGGCCAGGGCCACGCCCCGCCCGGCGTCGAGCTCGGCCAGGACCTCGGCGAACAGCTTCACGCCGCCCACCCTAGCACCGCCCGTGGACCGACAACGGGGCGTCACTCCCAGCGGTGGTCCTTGAACCGATCGCGGACCGCGCTCTTGAGGTGCTTGCCGGTCGACGTCTTCGGGATCGCGTCGACGAACACCACCGCGTCCGGCACCCAGAACTTCACGAACTTCGCAGCCAAGAGCGCGCGCAGCTCGTCGGCGGTCGCGACCTGGCCCGCGCGCAGCACCACCACCGCCAGCGGCCGCTCGTCCCACTTCGGGTGCGGCACCGCGACCACCACCGCCTCGCGCACCGCCGGGTGGCTGGTCAGCGCGTTCTCGAGCTCGATGGAGCTGATCCACTCGCCGCCCGACTTGATGAGGTCCTTGGTCCGATCGACGATCCGGATCGAGCCCTGCGGCGACATCGTCACCACGTCGCCGGTGCGGAACCAGCCGTCGGCGGTCCAGCGATCGGCGGCGTCGGGCTGCGCGTGGTAGCTGCTCGCGACCCACGGCCCGCGGACCTGCAGCTCGCCCTGGGTCTTGTCGTCCCACGGCACCTCGCCGTCGTCGCCGACCGCGCGAGCTTCGACCATCGGCGTCGGATAGCCCTGGCGCGCGCGGCTGGCGTAGGTCGCGTCGCTGGCGCCCGCGCCGTCGGTGGTGCGCAGGAATGACACCGAGCCGATCGGGCTGGTCTCGGTCATGCCCCAGGCCTGGAGCACGGTGAGGCCGTGGCGATCGTAGGCCCGCAGCATCGACTCCGGCACCGCCGAGCCGCCGACCACCATCCGGCAGCCCGGGGCGAGGTCGCGCGGCCCGCGGTCGAGCTGCTCAAGGATCGCGGCCCAGATCGTCGGCACCCCGGCGGCCACGGTCACCCGCTCGCCCTCCATCAGCTCGAGCAGGCTGCCGGCGTCGAGGTGATTGCCGGGCATGACCAGCTTGGCGCCGACCATGACCGCGCCGAACGGGATGCCCCAGGCGTTGGCGTGGAACATCGGCACCACCGGCAGCACGGTGTCCTTCTGGCTGAGCGCGAGCGCGTCGGCCATCGTGGTCGCCAGCGAGTGCAGCACCGTCGAGCGGTGCGAGTACACGACGCCCTTGGGCTGGCCGGTGGTGCCCGACGTGTAGCACATGCCCAGCGCCGTCTCCTCGGCCAGCACCGGTAGCGCGGCGCGGTCGGGGGCGGCGCCGGCCAGGAAGTCGTCCCACGCGATGTCGGCGCCGGCGGCGGCGCGATCGCCGACGACGATCACCCGCTCGAACCCGGCCCGCTCGCGGAACTTCGCGAGCAGCGGCAGCAGCACGTCGTCGACGATCACGAAGCGATCGCCGGCGTGGCGCGCGATGTAGGTCAGCTCGTCGGGGTGGAGCCGGAGGTTGAGGGTGTGGAGCACGCCGCCGGCGCACGGCACACCGAAGTACGTCGCCAGGTGGTCGACGTGGTTCCACATCAGGGTCGCGACCCGATCACCTGGCTGCAGGCCGGCGGCGAGCAGCGCGTTGGCCAGCCGCAGCGACCGATCAATGAAGTCGGCGTAGGTCGCCCGGTGCAGGCTCTTGTCCGGCCGCCGGCTGACGATCTCGATGTCGGGGAACAGCCGTGCGGCGCGATCGAGGATCGCGGTGACGGTCAGCGGGACGTCCATCATGGTGGCGCGCATACGCCGGAGCATACGCGCGCCGCCGGCGAGCGGATCGTCAGCGCAGGCCGCGCAGGTGCAGGACCACCTCGCGCAGGCCGGCGCCCTCGGCGGCCTCGGCCAGGTACGCCGGGCGATGCGGGAGCTGGTCCCACCACGCGAGGACGTTGGCGACCCCGATCGAGCTGGGGAAGCCACCGAACATCGGCGCGTCGTTCATCGCGTCGCCGACGTAGGCGTAGGGCGCGAGGTCGACGCCGTCGCCGCCCAGCACCTGGCGCACCACCGCGATGCACGCCGACAGCTTGTCGAAGTGCGGCGGGCCGAAGTTGACGTGCACGCTCGAGCGGGTGGCGGTGAACCCGGCCTTGCGCAGGATCCCCACCACCTCCTCGGCGTCCGACGACGACAGGCTGGCGTCCTCGTTCCAGTCGATCGCCAGGTCGACCTCGCGGTACTTGCTGTCGGCCGACAGCCGGGCGCCGGGCACCGCGCGCGCGACCTCGGCCACCGCCTCGTGCATGCGCCGCCGCCACTCGGGCAGCGACTGGGCCGGCACGCCGTAGGTCTTGGTCATGCGCCGGCCGTCGCGCATCCAGGTCACGCCGCCGTTCTCGGTCACCACCGCCGCCACCGGCGCCACCGACATGAACGCCTGGCCCCAGCCCGCCGGTCGGCCGGTCACCAGGATCACCGGGGTGCCGTGCTCGCCGAGTTGCTCGAGCGCCGCGTAGGTCGCGGCCTCGACCCGGCCACCGGTGGTCATGGTGCCGTCGACATCGGAGAACAATGCGCGGATCGGACCGCGCAGCTCGCGCAGGGGCAACGCCATGGGGCCGGACGTGTAGCACGACCGCCGAGCGTCGCGACGGGTGGGATCCGGCCGCCGCGCCCGTCTGGGAACCTGCACCGCATGGCATGGTGTTCCCCGTTGGGGGGGCGACGCACGCCGCCCCGATCCATCACCGAAATGTCGACGGTCGGCGCTTTTCTTGGTCGGCCCGGCGGTGGCACCCGGGGGGGCGGCCAGCTATCCTGGCGGCAATGCACCGCTGGAACTTGGCCCACCTATTCGGAAAGGGCCCGGCTCCGGACCGACGCCCGGCGAGGGCGTGGGCCGGTGGGGTCGGGCTGACCGCTGCCCTCGCGGCCACGCTGGTGCCCGCCGCCGTCGCAGCTCCGCCCGACATCTTCCCGCTGGCCAAGGTCCGGCCGGGCCAGGTCGGCTACGGTATGACCACGTTCTCGGGCACCACGCCCGAGCGCTTCGAGTTCGAGGTGGTGGGCATCCAGAAGAACTTCGTGCCCCACCAGGACATCATCCTGGTGAAGTCGAACGACCCGAAGCTGGCGGTGCTCGGCTTCTGGCGCGGCATGTCGGGCAGCCCGCTCTACATCGAGGGCAAGCTCGCCTGCGCGTTCTCGTACGGGTTCGCGTTCAACAAGGTCGCGCTCGGCGGCTGCACGCCGATCGAGTACATGAAGCGGGATGGGCTCGAGACCCGACGCCGCAGCGCGCCCGGGGCGATCGCGCCGATCTCGACCCTGGCCGAGTGGCACCAGGTGACGCCGACCGGGTCGATCGACGACCTGTTCGGCGGCCCGCACGAGCCGTGGATGCTGGCGATGCCGCGCCCGGCGGCGCCGGCCCGGCCGACCACCGAGGGCGCGATGACCGCGGCGGTGCCGCTGGCGCTGGGCGGCTTCACCGCGCCGGCGTTCGCCGAGGTCGAGCGCATGTTCGCCGACTACCCGCTGGCGCCGATGCGGGCCGGCGGCGCCGGCGGCGGGGCCGCGACCAGCGAGGGCCCGACCGAGTTCCTGATGGGCGCCTCGATCTCGGTGCTGCTGATCCGCGGCGACATGTCGGCGGCGGCGACCGGCACGGTGTCGTACGTCGACGGGCCGTCGGTGCTGGCGTTCGGCCACCCGATGTTCCAGGCCGGCGAGTTCTACGCCCCGGTGGCGTCGGCCCAGGTCCAGACCGTGATCGCGTCGGCCCAGTTCCCGTTCGTGATCGCGACCCCGGCCCGCGAGCTCGGGGCGCTGGTCCAGGACCGGCAGTCGACGATCATGGCCGACACCCGGCTCAAGAGCCCGATGATCCCGCTCGACATCTACATCAACCGCAAGCCCGCGCCCGGTGCCAGCGCCGGTCCCGGCGACAAGGTCGAGTACCACGTCGAGGTCATCGACGACCGGTTCCTGACCCCGGCGATGGCGGGCTCGGCGGCGATGAACGCGATCAGCCTGTACCTGCCGGACCGCGACCGGGTCACCGCCAAGATCGACTCGCTGGTCGAGATCGAGGGCGCCGGCGAGCTGAAGTTCACCGACTACCTGTACGCCGACGACGGCGCGGCCTCCGTGATCGGCGGCGTGCGGGCGCTGCGCGCGCTCGGCGCGCTGTCGTTCAACCCGTTCACGCCGGCCAAGGCCACCCGCATCCGGCTCGACGTCGACCTGACGTTCGCCGCCGACTACGGCGAGATCAAGGAGCTGCGGCTGCGCAAGAACGAGCTCGCGGTCGGCCGCAACTCGGTCGACGTCGTGATGAATACGGCCGGCGGGGTCGAGGTGGTCGAGAGCGTGCCGTTCGACGTCCCGGCGTCGATGGCCGGCGCCGTGGTCCAGGTCGACGTCTCGAGCGGCGACAACGCCCGGCTCGACGCCGCGCCGCCGGTCGATCTGCCCAGCCTGCTGGCGGCGTTCCGCAAGCTCTTGCCCGGCAACGTCTGGGCGGTGTCGGTGTACGCGCCCGACGAGGGCGCGGCGGTCGACGGCATCGCGGTCAAGGATCTGCCGCCCAGCGCCCAGGACAAGCTGCACCCCGCGGCCACCGGCCAGCGGGTGATGTCGTTCCGGGCCGTCGCCCGCTCGCTGGCCCCGTCGAAGCGGGTGATCGACGGTGCCGGCTCGCTGGTCGCGCGGGTGTCCGCTCGCCGGACGGTTCCGTGACCCGCGCGCGACCCTCGCGCGACTCGTCCCATCGCTTCATGAGCTCAGGAGAATCCGTGACCGCTTCCGCTCGTCGGGCCTGCCCTCCGCTCCTCCTCGCCGCCGCGCTCGGCACCGGGCTGGTCGCCCGCCCGGCGGTGGCCGGCGTGACCGCGACCTGGACGGTCGAGACCTACAGCCAGTTCGACGCCGGTGACGCGGAGAACGCGTTCATCACCTCGCTCGGCGAGCTGCGCCCGGGCTGGGCCCTCGACGCCAAGATCGATCTCGCCGGCGACGGCGTGTGGTCGTCGCTGCGGCTGGTGTCGGGCACGATCCTGATCGGTAGCGACGACGCCGGCGCGATCTACAAGGTCGAGGGCAGCAAGGTCAGCAAGGTCACGGCGATCACCGGCGCGATCGCGACGGTCGCCCTGGTCGAGAGCGGCGGCGCGGTCTACGCCGGCGCGATGCCATCGGACAAGGTCTGGAAGCTCGACGTCGCCGGCGGCAAGGCCACGGCGTTCGCGACCCTGGCCGGCGCCGAGACCGTGTGGTCCTTGGCCGCGGGCGCCGACGGCACGCTGTACGCGGGCACCGGCCCCGACGGCACGCTGTGGGCGATCGACAAGGGCGGCAAGGCCCGGGCCGTGTTCGAGACCAAGGACAAGCGGGTGACCGCGATCGCGGTCGCCGCCGACGGCGCGATCTGGTTCGGCACCAGCGAGCGCGCGCTGGTGTTCCGCTACGATCCCAAGACCGGCACCACCCGGGCGATGGCCGACTTCGCCGGCAACGAGATCGCCGCGATCGCCCCGGTCGGCGGCGCGATGGTGGTCGCCGCCAACGATCTGCAGGACCCACCGACCGGCGCCGGCAAGACCGCGGCCCAGGTCGACGCGATCGAGGAGCCGACCGAGCCCAAGGGCCAGGCCGCCAAGCTGCCCGACACCGGCAGCGCCCCCGGCGCCGACAAGGACACCGCCGCGGTCGACGGCGGCCGCAAGGGCGCGCGCAAGGGCAAGGGCGCGCTGTTCCGGGTCGACGGCGAGGGCCGCCTCGAGCAGTTGCACGCGCTGACCCAGACCTACTTCACCTCGCTCGCGGTCGATCCGGCCGGCGCGATCTACGCCGCCGCGGCCGACAAGGGCCGCATCTATCTCATCGAGCCCGACGACACGGTCGCCACCGCCTTCGACGTCGACGAGCGCGCGGTCGCCCAGGTGTTCTGGGACGGCAAGCAGCTCGCGTTCACCACCGACGACACCGCCGGCCTGTACCGGGTCAGGGGCAAGGCGTCGGACGCGCACTACGTCAGCGAGGTCTACGACGGCAAGAGCCCGGCGCGCTGGGGCCGCGTGGTCTGGCAGGGCACCGGCAAGGTCACGGTCGAGACCCGGACCGGCAACACCGCCAAGCCCGACGTCGGCTGGAGCGCCTGGGCGGTGCCGACCAAGGTCGGCCCGTCGGGCGGCGACGCCACCGGCGGCCCGATCGCCAGCCCGCCCGGCCGCTACCTGCAGTTCCGCATCACCCTGCCCGACGGTGGCGCGGTCAGGCGGGTGGTCGCGTACTACCTGCCGCAGAACACCGCGACCGCGATCGACGAGGTCACGGTCGAGCTCGCCACCAAGGACAGCCAGCCGACGCTCAAGGACTCGGGCGCCAAGGCCCGCAGCCCGATCTACAAGATCAAGTGGAAGATCGACAACGGCGACAGCGACGACAGCTCGTACGTGCTGGCGGTCCGCCGTGACGGCGACGCCGACTGGCGGAGTCTGCAGACCGGCAAGGCGCCGCTGACCGCGACGACCTGGGACTGGAACACCGAGACGTTCGCCGACGGCTGGTACCGGCTGCGGGTGACGTCGTCGGACGCCATGGCCAACTCGCCCGACCGCGCGCTCGAGGCCGCGCGGACGTCGACCTTGTTCGCGATCGACAACAGCCGGCCGACGATCACCGGCCTCACCGTGAAGGACGGCAAGGCCAGCGCGACCGTCGAGGACGAGCTGTCGGTCCTCGCCGAGCTGGCCTTCGCGGTCGACGACGGACCGTGGCAGCTCGGCACCACGGTCGACGGCATCTTCGACAGCACGAGCGAGGCCGTGAAGGTCGACGTCCCGGCCGGGCTGGCGCGCGGCACCCACACCCTGTCCGTGCGGGTCGCCGACGCCGCCGGCAACGTCGGCTCGGCCACCGCCAGCTTCGTCGTCCGCTGACCGTCGCGAACGCCCCGATGAACAAGCGCCTCCGCAAGAAGAAGCTCCTCGGCGAGTTCCGCGAGTACGGGTTCCGGATCTGGTTCCGCCTCGCCGCCGAGCTGTCGACCGACGAGCGCAACCTACTGCTCACGGCGTTCCTCGCGGAGGCGGTCGAGCCCCACGACCTGATGTTCGGCGGCGGCGGCGCCAGCGACACCTGGGACGGCTTCATCGCGTCGGCGCTGCGGCGCGGCTCGGCGACCGAGACCCACCGGGCAGCCGTGGTCGCGTGGTTCGCGCGCCAGCCGCGCATCGTCGGCTATCGGGTCTATCGACTCGTCGACGCCTGGTACGGCGAGCCGTCCGCAGACGGCGCGGACGCCATTTCGGGCCCGACCGCCGACGCCTGAGAGTTTGTGAAACAAACTCGTTTCCGTACAGGCGCTGCCGACGTTCCTCGTCGGTGAGCCGATCAGCCAGAGGCTGGGAATCTGCAAAGATTCACAGTCTCTGACGGCTCCGAGCCCAGCTCGCGCCGGGTGTAGGCTTGCGTCGTGCCGATCACGATCCGCGCGCTCGACCGCGACGCCGACCGGGCCGGCGTCCTCGCGATCGACACCGCGTTCGAGACGACGAGCGTGTTCGACGTCGTGACCGGGCCGCGCGCGATCGAGCTGGTCCTTCGGCCGCTCGCCGCGCCGCTGGCCAAGCGCTACTCGATCGGCGAGGTGTTCGCGCCGTGGGCGAGCTGGGACACCGGCTGGGTCGCCGACGACGACGGCGTGCGCGGGTTCGCGGTGGTCGGCCACGAGCCGTGGCACCAGCGCCTGGTGTTGTGGTTCCTGTACCTCGCGCCGGCCTGGCGGCGACAGGGCGTGGGCCGGGCGCTGCTGGCGCAGGTCGAGGCCCACGGCCGCGCGGTCGGCGCCGATCATGTCTGGCTCGAGACCAGCAACGTCAACGTCCCTGGCGTCCTGGCGTACGAGCGCCTCGGCTACGCCCTGTGCGGCGCCGATCGCCGGTACTACGGCGCGTACATGCCCGGCGAGACCGCGATCTACCTGGCGAAGTCGCTGTGACCGCCGACCCCGCGTGATATCTCCGAACGGTGGCGACGATCGCGCTGAGCTACGCAGGGGCGACGCATCCGGGCAAGATGCGGGACGCGAACGAGGACACGATCTGCGTCGATCCGGCGCGCGGGTTCGCGATGGTGGCGGACGGCGTCGGCGGCGCGCTGGGCGGGGCGACGGCGTCGAGCATGACGGTCGAGCTGGTGTACTGGCACCTGGCCGACGAGCTGGCCAGGATCACGGCCGCGCCGACGCTGGATGAGGTCGGCCGACGCGACGCGCTGGTGGCCCGGCTCAAGCTCGCGCTGAGCGCGGCGTCGCTCGCGGTCCACACCCGGGGCCGCGAGGACCGCACGCTGCGGGGCATGGCGACCACCGCGGTGGTGGCCCAGGTCGTCGGCACCTGGGCGCTGATCGGCCACGTCGGCGACAGCCGGGTCTACCTGGTGCGCGGCGGCACGACCTACCAGCTCACCACCGATCACAGCCTGGCCAATGACCTGCTCGCGCGCGGCGCGATCACCGCCGAGGAGGCCGACGCCTACGCCCACAACGTGATCGTGCGCGCGGTCGGCATGCAGCCGACCGTCGACGTCGACGTGGTCGCGTTCGAACTCGCGCCCGACGACGTGCTGGTGCTGTGCTCGGACGGCCTGTCGGACGTGGTCACCGCCGACGAGGTCCGCGACGTGGCGCTGAGCGCCGGCCCCGAGGCGGTGGCCGCAGCGTTGGTCGATCGCGCCAACGCCGCCGGCGGCCCCGACAACATCTCGGTCGCGCTGGTCCGGGTCGCGAGCAGCGCACCGCCGGCCCAGGCCATCGTCGAGCACCAGATCGGCCTGTTGCGCCACGTCGCACTGTTCCGCGAGCTGACCTTCCAGGAGGCGGCCCGGGTCCTGGTCTGCGCCCGCGAGCGCCGGGTCGCGACCCACGAGATCGTGTTCCGCGAGGGCGACCCCGGCGATCGCTTCTACCTGGTCACCGACGGCGCGGTGGTGGTCAGCCAGCGCCAGACCGTGCTCACCACGATCGAGCGCGGCGGCCACTTCGGCGAGCTCGCGCTGATCACCGACGCGGTCCGCTCGGCCACGGTCCACGCCAGCCGGCCGACCACGCTGCTGGCGATCGATCGCGACGCGTTCGTCCAGCTCGTGCGCCAGGACCACGCCCTCGCCGTCAAGCTCTTGTGGAGCCTGCTCCGCCAGCTCGGTGAACGGGTCAAGGATCTGTCGGCGCAGGTGTCGTGGACCGCGCGCTGACACGACGGCCACCGGCTACGCGCCGAACCAGTAGTTGACCTTCAGCATGATCACCTGCGCGCCCTCCTCGCCGAGCAGCCCGCGCAGATCGCGGCCGAGGTCGAGCTGGCGATCGAGGGTCGAGCTCTCCCGGCCCTGGCTCCAGATCAGGAATGCGCTCGAGCCCGGCCGGTACTGCCAGCGCAGCACCACCGTCGACCTCAGCGCCCGGTAGTTGTAGTCGGGGACGTCGATCACGAAGTCGCTCGCGCCGTCGCCGTTGCCATCGACGCCGAGGACGTCGCCGTCGGGGTGGAGCTGCCTCGGCGGGAGCGCCAGGAAGCGATCGCCGTAGCTCGCGGCCCGGGTCATGCTGGCCAGCTTGTAGTGCTTGTAGGCCCCGACCGAGATGAACGGCTGGGCGTACACCTGCAAGCTGAGGTCGGGCGTGAACGTCCACGAGCCGCGCAGGGTCACGCCCAGCTCGCGCTGCTCGATCGTCGCGAACAGGTACTGCTGGCGCTGGTCGGCGTCGATCGGATCGTCGACGAACTGGGTGCCGTTCTGGCGCCAGGCGACGAAGCCATCGAGCGACACCTCGACGTTCGACCGGATCTGCGCGCTGAGGCCGGCGTCGACCGACAACCGGTACGAGTCGTCGGTCGGGGTCCGGCCGGCGTTGACGTTGGCGTACACCGACAGGTCCTTGCGGCCGTCGCTGTTGAGGCCGCCGAAGAAACCGTAGCTGGGATCGACCCGCAGCGCCGGCCCGCCGCGCAGCGCCGCCGGATCGAGCCGGTTGTCGTCGGCGAACAGCCCGGCGAACCCGCCCCAGAAGTTCGACAGCTGGAAGCCGCCGTTGACGTTGCCGCCGACGCTGGCCAGATCGCCGTCGAAGTCGCTGACCGAGTACTGGTTGAGGTTGAGCCGCCAGTTGTCGAGCCGGCGGCCGGGCTTGTCCTCGCGATAGTCGACGTGGGCGAACTGGATGAGGTAGTCGGCGTTGCTGTGGAAGCCGAGGTCGTTGGCCTCGAAGCCAGGCGTGCGGACGTCGCCGCCGGTGCTGTAGTGCCAGTGCGTGCCGCCGTTCTTGCCGATGTCGAACATCAACGCGGCGCCGGCCAGGCTGCGCCGGTTGGGGTCGAACTCGATGTGACCGGCGTCGGGCCGCTGGTACAGGTGACGGACCAGCTGCTGGGTCGCGGCGATCGCTTCCTTCGAGCCGTGGACCCAGGTCCCGGCCACGCGCAAGGACGTGCTCCAGGTGTCGTCGCGGAACCGGTGGCCGAGCTGGAGCCCGCCGGTGATCGCCTGATCGTGCAGCTCGTCTTCGAGGCCGGTGCCGTCGAGCTTGCGGGCGACGCTGGTCAGGGCCGCGCCGAGCGTGGTCTTGCCGCCGCGCAGGTCCTTCTTGACCCGGGCCAGGGCGTAGTTGGTGAGCGGCTCGACCACCTGCGTGGTGCGCGCGCCCGCGCCGTCGTCGATCGTCGCCGACTCCTGGCCGGTCACCGCCTCGAGCACGCCGACCGCCCAGCCGCTCTCGGTCTTGCCCGACAGCTTGGCCGCGCCGTAGATCGTGGTGCCGGTCGGGGCGTCGACGTAGGCGCCGTCGGCCTCGCCGTGGGGCGCGGCGCCGATGCGGCGCGAGTAGAACAAGGCGTCGAAGCTGCCGTCGCCGTCGCCGGTGCCGAGCCCGAACTGGAAGATGTCGGTGCCCTCGAGGAAGAACGGGCGCTTCTCGGGGAAGAACGACTCGTTGGCGGTGAGGTTGACCTGCGACGGATCGGCCTCGACCTGGCCGAAGTCGGGGTTGACGGTGGCGGCGACGGTGAACGCCGAGCCGAGGCCGAGCCGGGCGTCGAGGCCGAGGTTGGCGGTCGGGTCGACCGCGCCGTGGAACGGATCGCCGGCGTCGTGGGGCGCGCGGCCGAGGCCGCCCGAGACGTAGGGCAGGAGCTCGATGCGGCGGCTGGGCTTGACGCCCTCGATGCCGTCGAGCTCGCCGAAGTTGCTGACGAAGCCCTGCGAGGTGCGTGGCGACGGCGCCCAGAACGACTGCTCGCCGGAGCGCCCGACCATGCGCAGCACCTGCACGCCCCAGATCTGGCTGGGCTTGCCGCTGAACCGGAGCTGGCCGAGCGGGATGCGCAGCTCGGCGGTCCAGCCCTGGGCGTCGATCGCGACCGCGCTCGACCACACCGCGTCCCAGCCGGTGTCCTCGTTGCTGTCGTCGTACAGCAGGACGTCGCGCTGGACGCCGGCGGCGTTGACCGCGAAGCCGAACGCGGTCCGGCGGTCGTGATAGGAGTCGAGGATCACGCCCATCCAGTCGGCGTGAGAGTCGAGATCGCGGCGGTGGAGCCGGGCGCGGATCGCGGCCGGGTCGTCGTCGAAGCCGCGCAGGGCGACGTAGATCGCGTGATCGTCGTAGGCGATCTGGAACTCGGTGCGCTCGGTCGGCGGGTTGCCCTCCTTCGGTGAACGCTGCCAGAAGTTGGACTGGGCGGGCGCGGCCTGCCAGGTCGCGTCGTCGAGCCGGCCGTCGAGGTGGATGGGCCCCTGCCGGCGGATCGCGCGCGCGACCCGGGCCTCGGCCGGATCGGTGCCGTCGGTGGCGCGCGCGACACCGGGCCCGGCGGCCACCATCGCGGCGACCGCGGTGACGAGCGCGAGCGGGCGCAGTGGAGAAGGTCGAATCATCGTGGCCTTGATCCTCGAGCGGCGATCGCGGTGGACCGCGACCCGATGGACGCGACGCCTGGAGGCATGATGCCGCAACCGCGCTGGTGTTGCGGTCGATTCGCACGGGCCCGCGGCGAACGTCGCAGGCGTCGCAGGCGTCGCAGGCGTCGCAGGGATCTTCGAACGCGCGTTAGTCCACGAGCGCCGGCGGCCGCTCCGACTCGTCGCGCAGCCGGGCGTGCTCCATCAAGAGCTGCGACGTCGCCATGCCGAGCCCGGCGCCGTCCTCGACCTCGCAGGTGACGAACTCGAAGCGGCCGTGCTGCCAGTCGAGGACAGTCATCATCACAGCCACCGGATCGTCGCCAAGGCTGTCGGACTCGACCTTCACCACCCGGCCGGCGGCCACGAACAGGCGCGCGAGGTGGC